>CALPPS020000019.1 GCA_943325515.2 Flavobacterium psychrophilum | reverse complement strand
GGCTCGGTTTCAAATTTGCTATTAAGGTCAATAGCATAGCAATTTTCGGCATATTCTTTTTGAAGAAATTCTTTTAATTCCTCAGTATTTTCAATGCCAATTCCACCACTCAAAAAATAAGGTTTTTCCAAGGAATAGTTTTTTAAAATATTCCAATCAAAAGTTACTCCATTGCCGCCATACTGTTTTCCTTTAGTGTCAAATAAAAAATAGGAACATGAGTTTTTGTATAATTCTAATATATTGAAATTAAATTTATTATCTAATGATAATGCTTTAATAACTTTAACTAATTCAGTTTCGATTTTATGACACAATTCAGGAGTTTCTTCACCGTGCAATTGAACCAAGTCAAGTTGATATTGCCTTACTTTTTCTTTAATTTCTTCATAAGAAGCATTTACAAAAACACCTACTTTTTTAATGGATTTGTCATTATTTGGAATTGAATTTTCAAAATATCTTGGCGATTTTTCATAGAAAATAAAACCCAAATAATCTGGTTGAAGCAAAGCAATTTCTTCCATATTTTCAGGATATTTCATACCGCATATTTTTATTTTTACTGCCATTATTTTTTTAATTCATTTATAAATTCTAATAAACTTTCACCAGGATTATTGGTTTTCATAAAGTTTTCACCAATTAAAAATCCTTGAAAGCCGTGACTTTTTAATAATTTGATATCATCCGTATGGCTTATCCCACTTTCTGATATTTTCACAAAATCATTAGGTATATATTTTACCAAATCGATACTGGTTTGTAAATTCAATTCAAAAGTTTTTAAATTTCTATTGTTAACCCCAATAATAGTAAGGCTTGGCATGATGCTTTTCTCTAATTCTTCAAGATTATGAACTTCTAATAAAACTTCTAAAGCTAAGGATTGCGCAAACTCGGAAAGTTGCTTTATTTCTTCTTTGGATAAAACCGCAGCAATCAGTAAAATAGCATCAGCGCCATTGGCTTTGGCTTCCAGGATTTGATAGTCATCAATAATAAATTCTTTGCGAAGTAACGGTGTTTTGACCGCTGCTCTAGCCAAAATTAAATCATCCAAAGAACCACCAAAATAGTGGTTATCCGTTAAAATAGAAATGCTACTTGCACCAGCATTTTCATATCCTTTGACCACTTCTTCAACAGAAAGACTATGGTTTATAATAGTTTTTGAGGGGGAAAGGCGTTTGTGTTCCGCAATAATTCCGAATGGTGAATTCATTATTGATTTACTCAAAGAATTAGTTTTGGAATTAAATAAATCTGAATTTTCCAGTTGTTGAATGGAAACTACAGTTTTTTTTAGCGCCACTTCTTTTCTTTTACTAGCAATTATTTGATCTAAAATTGTCATTAGGCTTGGCTGATTTGTTGTAATTTTTTTAATTTTTCAAGAGCTTTTCCTGATTGTAAACTTTCTTTGGCTTTCGCAAAAGCATCTAAAACAGTACATTTTTCAATCGTTACAATGGCTAAAGCGGCATTGGCACAAACCACATTTTGTTGTGCTTCGGTTCCATTTCCAGAGATGATATTCATGAAAATTGATGCCGATTGTTCAATAGTTTCTCCTCCTTTGATGTCTTTGAATTGCAATTTTGAAAGTTGAAAGTCACTCGAGGAAATAATACTTTCTGTATTTCGGCTAATCATTTTTGCATCTGCTGTTAGTGAAATTTCGTCATAACCATCCAAAGTATGTAAGATGGAATAATTCACATTGGTGTTTTGGTACAAATAGGCATACATTCGAGCTAATTCAAGACTAAAAACACCAACCAATTGATTTTTTGGAAACGATGGATTGACCATTGGGCCCAACATATTGAAGAAGGTTTTAACTCCCAATTCTTTTCGAATAGGTCCCACATTTTTCATAGCTGGATGAAATAAAGGAGCGTGAAGTATAGCAATATTTGTTTCTTCAATGCATTTGGTCAAGAAACTATTATCATTACTGAATTTGACGCCTAAACTTTCCATCACATTGCTAGAACCCGAAATGGAAGAAACGCCATAATTCCCATGCTTTGCGACTTTAATTCCAGCACCAGCGGTCACAAAAGACGCTAAAGTGGAAATATTGAAAGTATCTTTTCCGTCACCACCAGTACCACATAAATCAATGGTATTGTAAGCTGAAAAATCTATTGGAATGCAAAGTTCCAATAAAGCTTCTCTAAAACCCGAAAGCTCTTCAATGGTTATATTTCGCATCATGTAAACCGTTAAAAAAGAAGCTATTTGACTTGGGTTATATTGCCCTGAAGAAATGTTCACCAAAACTTCTTTGGCTTCAGGTTTAGATAGCGTTTCGTGATTTATTAATCTGTTTAAAATTGTTTTCATGAGTTTATCCAGTTTTCTAAAATTTGTTTTCCAAATGGAGTTAACACGCTTTCAGGATGAAATTGAACACCTCTAATATCAAGTGTTTTGTGTCGCAATGACATGATTTGTCCGCTTTCGTCTACCGAAGTAATTTCTAATACATCAGGAAAACCTTTATTTGCAACAACCCAAGAATGATAACGTCCTACTTCAAACTCGTTAGGTAGCTTATCAAATAAAGCTTCGTCTGTAACTGATTTTGTTACTTTGGTTGCAACACCATGAAAAACTTTATCTAAATTGATTAACGTACCTCCAAATACTTCTCCAATGGCTTGTTGTCCTAAACAAACGCCTAAAATACTTTTGCTTTCAGCATATTTTGATATCACTGCCTTCAATAAACCTGCTTCTTCAGGAATTCCTGGTCCAGGTGAAAGTAGAATTTTATCAAATTTTTCTAATTCTTCTAACTCAAATTCATCATTTCTATAAACAGAAACCACTGTGTTTAAATCTTCTAAATAGTGAACTAAGTTGTATGTAAAACTGTCGTAATTGTCAATAACTGCTATCTTTTTCATAGTTTGTTTTTTAAAGGGTTTCTGCTAGTTCTAAAGCTTTATTTAAAGCACCTAATTTATTGTAAACTTCTTGCATTTCGTTTTCTTCATTTGAACTTTCAACAATTCCTGCACCAGCTTGGTAATGTAGTTGATGGTTTTTGGATAAAAAAGTTCTTATAATTATGGCGTGATTAAAATTTCCTTCAAAGTCCATAAAACCAATGGCGCCACCATAAAAAGTTCGATTTCTATTTTCGATACTTTCAATTAATTGCATCGCTTTATGTTTTGGAGCGCCACTTAAGGTTCCAGCAGGAAAAGTATTGGCTACTAAATTCATTGAGCTTCCTTTTAGTTTTCCAGTTACTTTGGAAACCAAATGGATGACATGGGAAAAAAATTGAATTTCTTTGTATTTTTCAACTTTAACTTCAGAACAATTTCTGCTTAAGTCATTTCGGGCTAAATCGACTAGCATCACATGCTCACTATTTTCTTTGGCATCTTCGGATAGTTTTTTGGCTAAAATAGCATCTCGTTCATCGTTTCCTGTTCGTTTGAATGTTCCGGCTATCGGATGAATTTCTGCATGATTATTGGATATTACTAATTGTGCCTCGGGTGAAGAACCAAAGATTTTGAAATTACCATAATCAAAAAAGAACAAATAGGGTGAAGGGTTTATACTTCTTAAAGCTCTATAAACATTGAATTCATCACCTTTAAACCCTTGAGAAAATCGTCTAGATAAAACCAATTGAAATACATCACCACGATGACAATGTTTTTTGGCCAATGAAACATTGTTTTTAAACTCGTCATTTGTTAAATTGGAAATAGCGATTCCTTCTTTGGAAAAAGTATAACTCGCAAAAGTTTTGGTTTGAAGTAATTGCTCAATTTCTTTGATATTATTAGCTTCTTCAATACTGTGACAAAAAATATACGCTTCGTTTTTGAAATGATTGATAGCAATAATATTTTGATAAACGGCATAAAATAATTCGGGAATGGCTAAGTCATTTTCTTTTTTGGCAATAGTGATTTTTTCAAAATACTGCACAGCATCATAACTCATATAGCCAAATAAACCATTATTGATGAACTTAAAATCATTCTTTTCTGGTTTGAATTGAAAGGCAAAATCTTGAATAATTGTTGGAATGTTTGATTCTATTGAAATAATAACTTCTTCCGAAGTACCATCAGGAAAGGTTTTTGTAATAGTATTATTTTCAATTTTGATGGAAGCAATAGGATTGCAACATATATAGGAAAAACTATTGTCAGCTGTGTGGTAGTCACTACTTTCAAGCAAAACACTATTGGGAAATTTATCTCTAATTTTCAAATAAACACTAACAGGCGTAATGGTATCTGCTAGTATTTGTTTGAAATGGGTTTTTAAGATGTATGTTTTCATTTGCATTAATTTTTGTATAAAAAAAAGGCTTGTCGTGAATGACAAGCCTTTTTTGATATTTAGATTTAAAATATACTTATAGCAACTCAGTTCACGACGTTTGACGTAAATTGTTCCACCACCAAGTATTATTTAAAGTATTCTTCATTTTGTTTTTAATTTTAACAAATATAGTCAAGTCTTTTTTATTTTCAAACAAAAAAATAAAAAAACCTCGAATTTTTTTTCGAGGTTAATTTTTCATAACAATTGTTCTGTATTTATTAAAACTGAAGGGCAATAGCTAATTCGAATTCGTCATAAATGGCCTTATCCCCAATGCTTTCAAAGAAACTTTTTGAACCATATTTAATGTCATATTTTGTTCTGTCAACTTTGAAAGTTGTTAAAGCTTTGTTTCCATTTACAGCCATATCAAAGGTTACTGGTTTAGTAATTCCTTTAATAGTTAAATCAGCAGTAACAGTGTATAATTCTTTTGATTTTGTTGTAATAGTTTTAAATTCAATTTTTGCAGTGTCAAATTTTTCAGTTCCAAAAAAATCATCTGCTTTCAAGTGACCTTCTAAATTTTCTTTTCCTTTTCCTGGTTCTAAATCGGTAACGGTGATAGAAGCCATATTAACTGTGAAAATTCCACCAGCAAGTTTGTTTTTTTGGAATACTAAAACACCATCTTTGAAATTAATAGTACCTGAATGTTTTCCGGTTACTTTTTCTCCAACCCAGTTGATGTTACTTTTTTCAAGGTTGATTTTTTTGTTTTGTGCAGTAACAGCGTTTGTGCCGAAAGCTACTAATAATGCAATTGCGATTGTTTTTAAATTTTTCATTTTTTAGATTATTTTAATTTTAGATTATAAATTGATAAATAGTTCTTCATTTGATTTACGCACTTTCGCATAATGCTGTGTAGCATCATCTTCATGACGGTATCCAATAGTTGCAAAAACAGAAGCATTTAAACCGAGTTTTTTAAGTCCAAGTATTTCATTCACTTTTTCAGGTTCAAAACCTTCAATAGGCGTAACATCTATTCTTAATTCGGCAGCTGCATTTAACAAATTCCCCAATGCTAAATACGTTTGTTTAGAAGTCCAAGTATTTCTAACGTCTTCTGAAAGTGCACCAATTTTTGACTTCATAAAATCTCCGTAACCTTTCAGTGTATCAGCTGGCAAACCTCTAGTTTCAGCAGTTAAGGATAAACTAGCATCAATATCTGCATCACTAAAATTTGTCATATTTGCAAATACAATTAGTTGAGAAGCATCAACAATTTGTGTTTGTCCCCAGGCTACAGGTTGGATTTTTGCTCTTAATTCAGGATTTTCAATTATAAAAACCTTATAAGGTTGTAAACCATAGGAAGAAGCTGATAAACGAATTGCCTCTTTTAAAGTTTCTAAGTCTTCTATTGATACCTTCTTTGTTGTATCAAATTTTTTGGTTGCATAACGCCAGTTGGCATCTTTAATAAAATTACTCATAGCTATTTTTAATTAATGGTTCTATATTTTTCTAATAAATTATTTAATTCTTTTAATTCTACTGGTTTTAAATTATAAGCAAATAGTTGTTCGTGTTGTTTTACTATTGGATCTAATTCATTTAAAACATTTAACCCTTTTTGAGTAATCAAAACTTCTATCTTTCTTCGGTTTTCTAAACAAACTTCTCTAGTTACAAACTCTTTAAGTAATAATTTATCAATTAATCTAGTGGTGTTGCTGCTTTTTGCCAACATACGTTCTTGTATTACACACATATTAGCTGGGGAACCTTTCTGACCGCGAAGTATTCTTAAAACATTGTATTGTTCATTTGATAAATCATAAGGCTTAAGTATATCGCTAAAATTATCATTAATCACATTTTGTGTATACATGATATTCAAGATTACTTTATTGGCTTCGTCTAAAGCTACTGTCGTTTTTATGATTTCTTCAATTTTCATAATTGCCTATACAATATTTGTAGGTACAAATTTAGATTAAATTTTATATGTATATATAAATATAGTGTTATTTTTTTCTTAAAAAATGGAATTGGCGTTAGTAGCTAAAGTTTTTCAAATACATTTTTTGAATTCTTAAATAAACTATATTTGTTAATCTGAATTATTAATTATGAATTTATCACAACAAGACTGGAAAGCACAATTAGATAGAGATTCAAATGCATTCATACTAGATGTAAGAACAGCCGATGAATGTAGCGATGGTTATATTCCAAATGCAATAAATATTGACATCTACAAAGGGCAAGGATTTATTTATGCCGTTGAGGAATTAGACAAAAGCAAAAACTATTATGTTTATTGCAAAGCAGGAGCGAGAAGTGCTCAAGCTTGTGCCATTATGAACGAATTGGGATTTGAAACTACTTATAACCTTGAAGGTGGTTTTATGAATTGGAAAGGCGATGTTGCTTTTTCAACAGAGGGATAAATTTTATTATGAATATTCCAACTTCCAAAAATCCTCGTGTTGTTATTATCGGTGGTGGATTTGCTGGTATTGCTTTGACAAAAAAACTTAGAAATAAAAATTTTCAAGTAGTTTTATTAGACAAGCACAATTACCACACTTTTCAACCTTTGTTATATCAAGTGGCAACAGGTGGTTTGGAAGCTGGTTCTATTGCTTATCCTATTCGAAAAGTAATTCAGGAATATAAAGATTTTTATTTTCGATTGACTTCTGTTAAAGAAATTGACACCACAAATCAAAAAGTCATCTCTGAAATAGGCGATTTGAATTATGATTATTTAGTCATAGCAACAGGTTCAAAAACAAATTATTTTGGGAATAAAGATATTGAACGTTATTCTATGTCAATGAAAACTATTCCGCAATCATTGAATATTCGGAGTTTGATTTTAGAAAACTTTGAACAAGCTGTTTTGATTAAAGATGTAACCGAAAGGAATCTGTTGATCAATTTTGTACTTGTTGGTGGTGGTCCTACAGGTGTTGAACTTGCTGGTGCTTTGGCTGAAATGAAAAAAGCCATTCTACAAAAAGATTATCCCGACTTGGATATTGATAAAATGCAAATTAATTTAATTCAAAGTGATGATAGAATATTAAGCACCATGAGTGAAAAGTCATCTGCTGAAGCCGAAAAATTCTTGATAGATTTAGGCGTTACAATATGGAAAAATGTCCGAGTGACTAATTATGATGGACGAACCATAACCACCAATTCTGATTTGACATTTGAAACAGCAACAGTTATTTGGACAGCTGGAGTTCAAGGCGCAAAAATTGTTGGTTTGAACGCAAAATCATTAGTAGATGGAGTAGAACGCTTCCGGGTTAATCAATACAATCAAGTTGCAGGTTATGACAACATTTTTGCAATTGGAGATATTGCCTCAATGGAAAATGTAAATTATCCCCAAGGTCATCCCATGATGGCGCAACCTGCATTGCAACAAGGGAAACTATTGGGTGAAAATCTAGTCAAAATGTTAAACAAACAACCCATGACACCTTTTGAATATAATGACAAAGGTGTCATGGCGACAATTGGCAGAAACTTGGCTGTGGTTGATTTACCAAACTATCATTTTAGTGGAGTTTTTGCTTGGTTTGTATGGATGTTTGTGCATTTATTTTCCTTAATTGGTTTTAAGAATAAAGCAGTTGTTTTCCTTAATTGGGTTTATAATTATATATGGTTTGATAGAGAAGGTAGACTGATTATTCGACCTTATAAAAAGAAAAGTTTTACCACTTTTACTAGTGATGAAGTATAAGGTATGCAAAAAATAGTTCTTTTATCCTCTACAATTGTTTTGATTTGCTTCGCTAGTTCCCTACTGCTTGTGTCCTGTAAATCTTCTCAACTAGATTCTAAAAAATCTCCCATTTTACTAGATATTTCAAAAGAAACCGATGATAATGCTTTTGTCAATCTCAAAAATTACAGCAACGATTTTGTCTATGATATGAAATATGCCACAGACGATAATTTTTTAAAAGAAAAAGTGTATCCGTGTGCTGAATGTTTCTTGAGAGTAAAAACAGTAAAGTCATTACTCGAAGCCAATAAAACTTTTTCACAAAAAGGATTTAAAATCAAACTATTCGATTGCTACAGACCAAAAGCAATTCAAAAAAAAATGTGGAAGATAGTGCCTAATGCCAATTTTGTTGCCAACCCAAAGAAAGGTTCCATACACAATCGTGGTGGCGCAGTGGATATATCTTTGGTTGACTCGCTAGGTGTGGAAGTAAATATGGGAACCAAATTTGATTTTTTTGGAGAAGAAGCTAGTCACAATTACCAAAATTTATCCAATGAAATATTAGCTAACAGAAAGTTTCTAAAACAGATAATGTTACAAAACAACTTTAAATCATTCGACTCTGAATGGTGGCATTATAATTTAAATGGAAGCAATGCTGATAAAGTTGAAAATTTAAAATGGGATTGTAACTAGTTTTCAATACATTTCAAGTAATTGACAAAGTAATTTTCTGGTTCATAGGTCTTTTTGTCCATTTCTGAAAGAAAAGATGTTTTGAAAGGAAAGTCTAAAGTTTCACCCAAAAATTTTACTCTCATGAAGGTTACTGGCGATATTTTCAAATCTTCATAATTATCTTTAGAAAAAACAAATGTGCCGCTAATGATCCTTGTGTTTTGGTTGCTTTCATTTCGAACTAGTGTACCACAAGTATCATTTCCAGCGTATAAAAGCGTAACTATTTTTCCGTTGTTTAATTGAAGATAAATTCTTGAATTTGTGTCTAAACAATATGCTTTAACAAATTCAAAACTACTGGCTAATTGTTGAGTTTCAAGACTAATAACGCCATTAGTGTTTGATAAAGCAAAAAAGATATTGTTTGAATTTCCAGCAAAACTTCTTTCAAAAATCATTTGCTGTTTAGTGGCTTTATAAGTGCCTAAACTATCAGTTATATTTGTGTCTATTTCGCATGGTTTTTGAGCAAATGCAAAAGTGTTTATTAGTAAAAATAAGGCAAAAACAATCTTCTTATTCATAAATTTAAAATTGATTTTTTGGTATTCTTGAACCTTCGGTTTCATAGTTGTTTTAATTTGTCGCAAAGTAAAACTATTTTATTATTAATTGCATCAGTTGTAAAAAAACAATAAAGGTCTCCACCATCAGCTATTTTCCATTTTTTTCTAATGATTTCAACTGAATCTGGAAAGTTTCTTGTCGTGATATTGGCTTTTTTATTTTCAAGAAATTTCTTCATGTCTGTTTTTGAATAATTGAAGGAATTTTTTATTTCAAAAACTCTACCAGGAAAATCAATTAGGTATTCGGAAGTGTATAGATGTGAATGTTGATGCAGTTTTTCAATTTTAAAATAAGAAGAAATTACATCAAAACCACCAGATTTCATAATGGCTGCATTGGGTTCATAAAGATACTTTTTAGGAAGACTAAAAACAGAAATTAATTCGGAATTATTCATTTCAAATGAAAATTCTTCAGTTTTGTTTTTTGAAAAATTTACTGTGGCAATTCGTAATGGTTTTGAAGTGTCTTTTTCTAAAATCCAAAGTAGTTCTTTGACTTCATTTTCAATAGCTATGATATGAATAGCTATAACATTTCTCAATTCTGATAATCCAGCAGTAATATCAAGTATTGGTGCTGTTTTTATCATAATATTGGATGAATATTCAAAATAAGTATCCAAAAGTTCAGGCACATTTGGTAAACAATCTTTCAGCATGAAGACTTTTCCTTTGACATCATTTCTTCTGGAGGGATCAATATAAATCCAATCAAATTTTTGATTTAAAGTTGCCAAAATTCCCAAACTATCACCAGTGAAACATTTTATAGTTGTAGCTTTTAATTGTTCAAAATTATGCTTTACAATTTCGGATAATTCAGGGTTGATTTCGCAATGAGTAACCTGATTTACTTTTTTTGAAAAATAATAATTATCTACACCAAATCCACCTGTTAAATCAATAAGTTTTTTTCCAGAAACCAATTGTGATTTGTATTCTGCAGTTTTTTCAGAGGAAGTTTGTTCTACTGAAATTTTACTGGGATAGATTATGTTATCGGCTGCAAACCAAGTGGGTAATTTTGTTTTAGCTTTTTGTTTAGCAGCAATTTGATTTAGAATTTTTAACCAATCTTGATTAGAATAATTGTTTTTTTGCAAAGCTAAATTAGTAACATTTACCTCTATATTTTTACTGATAAAATGTTGAATTTCGGCAGACAATAGCAATTTATCCATGCTATATTGTTTTTAATTTTTAAAGATGTAATTCAAAATATTAGCGCCCATCTTCAAAGCTTTTTCACGAACTTCTTTAGGATCATTGTGAACTTCTTGATCTTCCCAACCATCTCCAAGATCACATTCAAATGTATAAAGTAAAACTAATCGATTATCAATAAATATTCCAAAAGCTTGAGGACGTTTTCCATCATGTTCATGAATTTTTGGCAAACCCTTGGCAAACACATTCGGTTTTTGAAAAATAGGATGGTTACCTGGGATTTCAACTAAATCATTATTGGGAAATATTCTTTTGATTTCTCTTCTAATGTATTGATCCATTCCATAATTATCATCGGCATGAAGAAATCCACCAGACAAAAGATAATTTCTCAAATTGATGATATCAGCGTCACTAAAAACTACATTTCCATGGCCAGTCATGTGCACAAATGGATAACCAAAAATATCCGGACTACCTGGTTCTACTGTGGCAGGTTTTAGTTTGATATTAGTGTTTATGGATTGATTGGCATACTTAATCAAATTTGGCAAAGAAGTTGGATTAGCATACCAGTCGCCACCGCCATTATATTTTAATAAAGCAATTTCCTGGGAAAACCCTAGTGATGAAATCAAAAAAAATAGAAAAAAAAGTTTTTTCATAAATGCAATTAGTTAGATTTCATTTTTAAAAACAACACTATGGCAAGCCACTATTGCTGCAGTTTCTGTTCGTAATCTTGTATTTCCCAAAGATACAGGAATAAAGTTATTAGCAACAGCCATTTCAATTTCATTAATAGAAAAATCACCTTCAGGACCAATCAAAATAGTGACATCTTCATTTATTTTTAATTCGTTTTTCAATGATTTCCTATCGGTTTCTTCACAATGAGCGATAAATAATTGTCCTAATTTATTTAATTTAATATAATCTTTAAAAAGAATAGGCTCGTTTAATTTTGGTAAATAACAATGTAACGATTGTTTCAAAGCACTTTCTAAAATCTTTTGAAATCTATCTGTTTTAATTACTTTTCTTTCGGAATGTTCGCAAATTATTGGTGTGATTTCTTGTATGCCTATTTCGACGGCTTTTTCTAGAAACCATTCGTAGCGTTCGTTCATTTTGGTAGGGGCAACAGCTAAATGTAAATTGAATTTTGACGGTTCTTGTTTTTCAAATGAGTTAATTTTTATTGTACATTTAGTATCAGATGCAACAGTTATTTGGGTTATAAACAGAAAACCTAAACCATTAGTAACATGCAAAATATCGCTTTCTTTTTTTCGCAACACTTTGATAATATGTTTGCTTTCTTCTTTGTCAAAAACAAAGGAAGTTGCGGTTTCGGAGATATTTGGATTGTAGAATAGTTGCATAATCAAAACTCAATTCGGGCTTTAGAGACAGTTGATTGGTCAACAAATTTATCGTGTAAAAATTTATGATAACCCACAATACCAATCATTGCCGCATTATCAGTGGTGTATTCAAATTTAGGGATAAAAGTCTTCCAACCATATTTGTTTTCGGCTTCTTTTAATGTCTGTCTAATTCCTGTATTTGCCGAAACACCTCCGCCAATGGCGATTTGAGTAATTCCTGTTTGGGCAACCGCCATTTTCAATTTTTCCATCAAAATTTCAATGATGATATTTTGAACAGAAGCACAAATATCATTTTTGTTTTCTTCTATAAAATTGGAATTTTCCAATACATTTTTCTGAACAAAATAAAGAATTTGTGTTTTCAATCCAGAAAAGCTAAAATCTAATCCTGTTACTTTTGGTTTGGTAAAAGTATATTTTTTCGGATTTCCTTCTTTAGCAAATTGGTCTATCAATGGTCCGCCAGGATAAGGTAAACCTAATATTTTGGCGGTTTTATCAAAAGCTTCACCAACAGCATCATCAGTAGTTTCCCCAATGATTTCCATATTGAAAAAGTCATTCACTTTTACAATTTGTGTGTGTCCACCAGAAATTGTCAACGCTAAAAAAGGAAATGTTGGCTTATCAAATCCATCTTCGTCAATAAAATGAGCCAAAATATGTGCGTGCATGTGATTCACTGCAATCAAAGGAATGTCTAATGCAAAAGCCAATGATTTTGCAAAAGAAGAACCAACCAAAAGAGAACCCATTAATCCCGGACCTTGTGTAAATGCGATGGCAGAAAGTTGTTCTTTGTTGATATTTGCTTTTTTTAATGCTGTATCAATTACAGGAACTATATTTTGCTGGTGTGCTCTTGAAGCTAATTCTGGAACAACACCACCATATTCCTCATGAATACTTTGTCTGGCTACAACGTTTGAAAGTACTTTATCATTTCTCAAAACAGCAGCTGCAGTATCATCACATGAACTTTCGATAGCTAGAATAAAAACTTCTTTGAAATGCATAAAAGGCACAATTTTTGGTTTATATTTGACACTACAATTAGAAAATCAAATGTAAAGATTTTTGCAAAGGTAATTTTCTTTCCCAAGTCAGAATAATAATTGGAAAAAATTAAAACAAATAGCGGTTTTAAAAAGTTCAGGAAAATTCTTTTTCGCACCTTTGTAGTGTTGTTTTTACTTTTATTACTGCTAAGTATTTCACTCCAACTTCCTTTTGTACAGACAAAAATTGCCCATTACTATACTACCAAAATCAATAAAGATTATGGTACAAATATCAATATTGATGAAGTAGCTATAACTTTTTTTGGAGGTGTTAAATTGAAAAAGGTATTGATTTTAGACCATCATCAAGATACTTTAATTTATTCAAAAAGGATTAAAACAAGTATTTTAGATTTCAAAAAGCTTATTGCCGGCAAACTTCTTTTTGGAGATTTGCAATTGGATAATTTTTACCTTCAAATTAAGAATTATAAAGGTGAAAAAGAAACAAATTTAGACTTGTTTGTTGCTGCCTTTGATGATGGAAAACCTAGTAGTGGTCAATTCTTGATGAAATCAAATAACATTTATCTTATTGACAGTAGGTTTGTTGTGATAGATGAAAATCGAATTATTCCAAAGGATGTTGACTTCACAAAACTTAATGCTCATTTGAAATCGTTTCAAATAAAAGGACCAAATGTTACTTCCAATATAAACAAAATGTCTTTTCGAGATCATCGGGGTATTTTTGTAGATAATTTAACCTCTGATTTTACTTATACGAAGAATAATATTAGACTTGAAAAATTAGAACTAGCAACAAAAGAGTCATCTCTTAAAGGTCAAGTCATATTGAAGTATAATAAAGATAATCATGATTTTAGTGATTTTAACAATAGAGTAAAATTTGATGTAATGTTGGATAGCTCTATACTATCAACTAATGATATTCGTCGTTTTTATAAAGAACTAGATAAAAATCAAAAGTTTTTTTTGAAATCTACAATCAAGGGAACCTTGAATAATTTTTATGCTACAAAGTTGTATTTGGTAGACAATAAAAACTCAATTATTAAAGGAGATATTAATTTCAAGAATTTATTTCCACGCAGCCCAGGTTCCTTTTACATGAAAGGAGATTTTAATAAAATAGCTTCAAATTATAAAGATTTAACAAGGCTATTGCCAAATATTCTTGGAAAGAAACTTCCATCATCACTACAAAAATTAGGTCAATTCACATATACAGGAAATGTAGAAGTGACTCAAACCTACATCAAAACTAATTTTGTAATGAACACTGCATTAGGAATTGTTGAATCCGATTTGATGATGTCGAATCTTAACAATATTGATAATGCTAATTACAAAGGAAATATTATTCTTGATGGTTTTGATGTTGGCGCATTGATAAATGATAAAGCCATTGGGAAAGTAAGTCTAAATCTAGATGTGGATGGCAAAGGATTTACTAGAAAATATTTGAACACTACTTTTTTGGGAGATGTTTTTCAAGTAAAGTATAACGGATATAACTATACTAAAATTATAGTGGACGGAAATTTTAAAGAGCCAATTTTTAGAGGTAAATTTTATATTAATGATCCAAATTTATTTATGGATTTTAATGGAAAAGTTGATTTGTCTAAAAAAGAAAACAGTTACGATTTCCATTTAAAAATTGACCATGCGAATTTGCGAGAACTTAATTTTACAAAGGATTCAATTTCAGTTTTCAGAGGAGATGTCGTTATTAATGCCCTTGGGAATTCTTTAGAAAACATTAAAGGTGATTTGTTATTGACAAATGCTTCTTATCAAAACAAAAAAGACCTTTATTTTTTAGATTATTTAAAAGTAACTTCAAGCTTTGAAATTAATGGTGAAAGAACAATAAAAATTAATTCCCCAGATGCCATAGAAGGAACAATAGTTGGGAGATATAAATTCAACCAATTCCAAAAAATGGCGGAGAATTCGTTGGGTAGTTTTTATGCCAATTATAGACAAAACAAAGTGCTGCCTAATCAGTATTTGAAATTTAATTTTGCTTTACATAGTAAAATTATCGAGATTTTTTTCCCAGATATATCATTAGCTGCTAATACAGTTTTGAAAGGAAATATTAGTTCAGATTCTAAGAATTTTAATTTAGATTTTAATTCACCAAAAGTAGTGGCATATGACAACACTTTTGATAATGTTTCAGTGAAATTAGACAACAAAAATCCTTTGTATAGTGCTTATGTTCAAATGGATTCAATCAAAACCAAGCATTATAAAGTTAGAGATTTTAGTATGATTAATACATTTGCTAATGATACTTTACATTTTAGAACCGAGTTCAAAGGAGGAAAAAAAGGACTTGATTTTTACAACTTAAATTTTTATCACACCATCAATAAAGAAAATAAAAATGTTATTGGTTTCACTAAATCAGAACTTCAATTCAAGGATTATTTATGGAAATTAAATGAAAAAGAAAATCCTGAAAATAGTAAAATTATCTTTGATAAAAAATTAACTAATTTTTCTTTTGAAAATTTAATTTTTACACATGAGAATCAAAATATAAGTTTTGTAGGATTTATAAATGGCAAGCAATACAAGGATTTGCAACTAACATTTGATAATGTCAATTTAAATAAAATAACACCTGATGTGGAAAAATTTGTGTTCAATGGAAATTTAAACGGTAAGATAAATTTTAAACAAAAAAATACAATTTTTCAGCCAACAGCATCATTAAAAATTGATAGTCTATCTGTTAATGAAGTTGCCTTAGGCAAACTAAATTTACAGATTTCTGGTGATGAAACTCTCAGCAAATTTTACATTAATTCAAATTTAGATAATGAAAATGTAGCCTCTTTCAACGCTAAAGGAAATATTCAAATACGAGAAAATCAGACTTTTGCGGATATTGATTTGAATTTTGATAAATTTAATCTAGGGATTTTAGGAAAAATAGGTGGAGATGTTATTAAAAACATTCGTGGCTTTGCTTCAGGTAATGCAAGGATAGATGGGAATATTAATCAATTGCAATATAATGGTAGATTATTCATAAATGAAGCAGGATTAACAATTCCTTATCTAAACACAGATTACAAGTTTGCCAACAATTCCATAATTGATGTAACAGAAAATAAATTCATTATCAGAGAAACCACCATAACTGATACTAAGTTTAACACAAAAGGAAGTATCAATGGTTTTATAAAACACAAGCAATTTGAAGATTGGCAATTGGATTTAGCTATTAATTCAGATAGGCTTTTAGCACTAAATACAAAAGATCAAGAAGATTCAGCCTATTTTGGAAAAGCACTTATGAATGGTTCAGCTTCAATAGTTGGGCCAACAAATGGATTGATAATAAAAGTTAACGCAAAATCTGCTAAAGGAACTGATCTCAAAATCCCGATTAACGATGCAGAAGCAATTCAAGAAAATAATTATATCCATTTCTTAACACCATTAGAAAAAAATAAAAACAGAAATAATGCTATTGCTCAAATCAAAAATTATAATGGCCTTCAAATGGATTTTGAGTTTGATATTACACAAGACGCAAATATTGAAGTAATTCTTAACAGAGAATCTGGTCATGGTATGAAAGGAAACGGTAGAGGAACGCTTAATATGAGTATTAATACCCTAGGTAAATTTCAAATGTTTGGAGACTTCCAAGTTTATGAAGGTTCCTATAATTTCAAATATGGTGGGATAATTGACAAAAAGTTTGAAGTAAAAAAATATGGTTCCATCATCTGGGATGGAGATCCAATGGCAGCAACACTTAACTTGGAGGCAATATATAAAACTACTGCTAATCCAGCTGTACTAATTGACAATCCCTCATTTAATAAAAAAGTTGATGTTGAAGTTGTGATTGGTGTAAAAGGAAATTTAAGAAGTCCAGATCCTGATTTTAATATTAATTTCCCATCGGTTTCGAGTTCTTTAAAATCTGAAATTCAGTATAAATTGGATGATAAAGATAAGCGTCAAACACAAGCATTATATTTACTTTCAACTGGTGGGTTTTTGAGTCAAGATGGTGTAAATCAAAATCAATTGTCTAATAACTTATTTGAAAAAGCAAGTAGTCTTTTTAATGATATTTTTTCTGGAGATAATGATAAAATATCCATTGCTCCAGAATATGTAGTAGCCGATAGAACACCAGGACAACAAACTGATGGCAGATTAGGAGTTTCACTTACTTCAAGAATTAATGACAGAATTACGGTTAATGGGAAAGTTGGTGTGCCAGTAGGAGGAATAACAGAAACAGCAATTGTAGGTGATGTTGAAGTACAATATCGTGTTAACGAAGATGGCACATTAAATCTAAGAGTTTTTAATAAAGAGAATGACATTACTTACATAGGACAAGGAATTGGATACACACAAGGAATAGGTATGTCTTATGAGGTTGATTTTGATACTTTAAAAGAATTGGTCAACAAGATTTTTAAAAATGCAAAATTAGATAAGATTTCTAATAATAAAAACAACGAAATACCTGACTCTTTGCTCCCAGACACCAAACAATTTAATAAAAATGATGACGATAGGAAGAAGAAAAAAACTGAAATCACTCCTAATAAAGAAGGAATTCCATCTGAGGATTAAAATACAAGACTTTTTTAGTTTAATTCAAAGTAAAAACTTATCAACGAAAACGATTGAATTTAATTCATTTTTATCAATACAGCAATAATTGGATGTAATTATACTTCTTGTTTATTAATTTTACAATTTAATATTAAAAATATGTCTAAAACCATAAAAAAAATAGGCGTTTTGACTTCTGGTGGTGATTCACCAGGAATGAATGCTGCCATAAGAGCTGTGGTAAGAACTTGTGCCTATCACAATGTTGAATGTATTGGAATTTACAGGGGTTATCAAGGCATGATTGAAGGTGATTTTAAAGAAATGGGAGCAAGAAGTGTAAACAATATTGTAAACAAAGGAGGAACTATTTTAAAATCAGCTCGTTCAAAAGAATTCATGACCAAAGAAGGGCGTCAAAAAGCACATCAAAATCTAGTAAATGCTGGAGTTGAGGCTTTAGTAATTATTGGTGGTGATGGTTCATTTACTGGAGCTGAAGTTTTTAACGAAGAATATAATTTTCCTGTAATGGGAATTCCTGGAACTATTGATAACGATATTTTTGGAACTAGTTATACTTTAGGCTACGATACTGCACTTAATACAGTTGTTGAATGCATCGATAAAATTAGAGATACTGCCAGTTCACATAACCGTCTTTTCTTTGTTGAAGTAATGGGAAGAGATGCGGGTCATATTGCTTTGAATGCCGGAATTGGAGCTGGAGCTGAAGAAATTCTAATACCAGAAGAAAATTTAGGATTAAAAAGATTATTAGAGTCATTACAAAAAAGTAAAGCTTCAGGAAAATCATCAAGTATAGTAGTTGTGGCTGAAGGTGAAAAGTTGGGAAAAAATGTTTTTCAACTTAAAGATTACATTGAAGAACATTTACCTGAATATGATATTCGTGTTTCAGTTCTCGGACACATGCAGCGTGGTGGTTCACCTTCTTGTTTTGACAGAGTTTTAGCTTCTAGATTAGGCGTAAAAGCTGTAGAATCTTTACTGGAAGGAAAATCCAATTTCATGGTAGGATTATTAGCAGATAAAATAGAGTTAACACCCTTACAACAAGCTATCAAAGGCCATTCAGCAATTGATAGAGAATTACTTCGTGTTTCTGATATAATGTCAACATAAAAATAAAATAAAAAATAACATAAATTATAAAAAATGTCAAAAGTAAAATTAGGGATTAACGGATTTGGAAGAATTGGAAGAATTGTTTTTAGAGAAACTTTTAATAGAGATAATGTTGAAGTGGTTGCCATCAATGATTTATTAGACGTAGATCATTTGGCTTATTTATTAAAATACGATTCAGTTCACGGTCGTTTTGCAGGAAAAGTTGAAGTAAAGGATGGTAAACTTTATGTAAACGATAAATTTATCAGAGTTACTGCTGAAAGAGATCCAAAATTAGTTAAATGGGATGACAAAGATGTAGATGTAGTTGCAGAATGTACAGGTTTCTTTACAACCATTGATACTGCAAATGCTCACCTTGAAGGTGGTGCCAAAAAAGTAATTATATCTGCGCCATCTTCCGATGCTCCAATGTTTGTAATGGGAGTAAACCATACTGAAGCAAAAGCTTCTGATACCGTTGTTTCAAATGCATCTTGTACTACTAATTGTTTAGCACCATTAGCTAAAGTTATCAATGATAATTTTGGAATTGTTGAAGGTCTGATGACCACAGTACACGCTACTACTTCTACTCAAATGACTGCAGATGGACCCTCAAGAAAAGATTGGAGAGGTGGACGTGCTGCTAGTATAAATATTATTCCATCTTCTACAGGCGCTGCTAAAGCAGTTGGAAAAGTGATTCCATCATTGAATGGAAAATTAACCGGAATGTCTTTCCGTGTTCCTACTGTTGACGTTTCTGTCGTTGATTTAACCGTAAAAGTTGGTAAAGAAACTACATACGAAGAAATAATGGCTGTATTAAAAAAAGCTTCTGAAAACGAAATGAAAGGAATTCTAGGTTATACTGAAGACGATGTAGTATCTCAAGATTTCGTTTCTGATTCAAGAACTTCAATTATTGATGCTAAAGCAGGAATTGGTTTAAATTCAACTTTTTTTAAATTAGTTTCTTGGTATGATAACGAATATGGTTATTCTAGTAAATTAATTGATTTAGCAGTTCATATTTCTGGTTTAAAATAATAAATAGAATTAATTGTTTTTTAGATTTTTAAATTCATAATTATGAAATTATTAGTTGACAGTGGTTCTACAAAAGCTGATTGGATTGCTATAGACGATACAGGAAAAGTATTATTTACTACTCAAACACTAGGACTAAATCCGGAAGTATTAGATAAATCTGAGATCATTGCCCGTTTAGATGATAAATTTGATATTGAACATAATAAAGAAAAAGTAACTCATTTATACTTTTATGGTGCAGGTTGTGGAACAGATAGAATGAAAGATTTCTTGGCAGTTGTTTTTAAAGAATACTTTATAAACGCGCTTGTTTCTGTTCACGAAGATACCTTTGCTGCAGTATATGCTACAACTCCAAAAGATAAAAAAGCAATTGTTTGCATAGTAGGCACTGGATCAAATTGTAGTTATTTTGATGGTAAAGTATTGCATCAAAAAGTACAATCACTAGGTTACATTGTCATGGATGATGGTTCAGGAAATCGTTTTGGAAGACATTTGCTAAGAGAATATTATTTTAACAGTATGCCTCCAGTGTTAGCTAAAGAATTTGCACTTGAATACAATCTTGATGCTGATTTTATAAAAGCAAATCTTTACAAAGAATCAAACCCAAATGCTTATTTAGCAACTTTTGCTAAATTCATTATCAAACATAAAGACAATGAGTTTTGCAAAAAAATAATTCGTAAAGAATTAAAATTATTTGTTAAAAACTATATCATGCAATTTGATAATTGCAAAGAAGTTCCAGTACATTTTGTTGGCTCTATTGCTTTTTATTTAAAAGATGAATTGGAAGAAATCCTAAAAAAATATGATATTAATATGGGCAATGTACTGCGAAGACCTATTGATGGATTAATTGCTTATCATATTTTAAACAAATAAAAAAGACCCTGTTGGGACTTTTTTATTTTAGTCTACCTCATAGCAATCATTGAAATTTCTACATTTACATTCTTCGGCAAGCAAGCCACTTGTACAGTTTCTCGAGCTGGTGCTGTTTTCTCATCAAAATAACTGCCATAAACGTTATTTATTATAGCAAAATCTCCCATATTCATAATGAAAATGGTTGTTTTTACTACATTGTCAAAAGTCATATCAGCTGCTTCTAGTACAGCTTTCATATTTTCCATTACTTGTTTGGTTTCAGTTTCAATATCATCAAGTACCAATTCCATTGTGGTTGGATGAAGTGCAATTTGCCCTGAAGTATATAATGTATTTCCCATTAAAACTGCTTGGTTGTAGGGACCGATAGGTGCAGGTGCTTTGTCAGTAAAAATTATTTTTTTATTACTCATAATTTATGATTAACAATTAACGAATGGTTTTATCAGGTTGTTTTTGTTTATCCCATTTGATATCGCTCAACACACCTGCTTTTATTCCTATAAAAAATCCCCAATAGGCATTTTCTCCAAAAGGTACCCAATTGAAATCCATGCGCCAACTAAGCAAATCTCTTTCAAATCTAAATTGAGTGAAAGTGACTCCTTTTTGAACAAAGTCATAGCCTGTGGAAACACCGATTTTCCATTTGGGTGTCAAATCGGTATTCATAGAAACCATAACAGAATTTCCCGTCACTTTCCTTTCTCTATTATTATTAGAATAGGTAAGTGAATAGGCCAAGTTCATATCCCATGGTAGCTTATATTTATAAAATTCTGAAATAGCATTTTCTTCCCCATTATCCTTATCAAATTGGCTGTTTTGTCTGTTGCTTAAGTCAGTATTTGTGCCAAATAAGTCATCCTCACGACCACCATTACTTTTTCCTTGTATATTTTTTTTATCTTCCTTTTCTGAGTCTTTACTAGAAAAGTTATAATTTAAAGTCATATTGGCACTAGTCATCCTGAATAAACTACCGCTATTATCAATATTCCAAGTGTTAATTCTTTGTCCAGCGTTGTTAATAGCATATGGGTCTAAAGTTGCCGCAAAATTTACATTCATTTTTTGTTTCAAGAATTGTGTTCCTCCACTTACTCTCATGGGAGACCATTTCAAAGAATCAGCTGTCATGTCGTAAGAGGTTGAAAAATTTAAATTATTTAATAACATCACTTTCTTCGGTTCTGTTTTAGTGGAATCTTTATCAGTAACTTTTGCTTCAAAAGTATTACTCAAATTAAAACCTAAATTGTTTGACATGTTTTTTCCAGGTGCCCCAAAAATCCCGTTATCAAATCGTGTATAATCTTTTCTCATAGTTCCGCTTCCATCAGGATCATAAGTGTCATAATAATTTGAAAAACTTGGTGTATAGCTATAAGAAACGTTGGGTCTCATGACATGTCTTATGGCTTGTATCTTTTTCTTTTCACCAAAATTAAATGTTCCGTAGATAGTGGTTCCAAGTCCTGCGGTGAAGGAATAAGTTCTAAAAGCATCAAAACCTTGCACATCTAAATCAACGACTTTGTTTTCTGTAGCATCAAATTGTTTTCTAATAGTTTTAAAATACCAAACTTCATTATAGTTTAAAGAAGTAGAAGCACTAAAATATTTAAATACTTTAAAATTAGTGCTAAGCGGAATACTATGTTGCAATCCCATTTTAGCCTCTTTAAACATTTCTGGTTTGAAGA
This sequence comes from Flavobacterium psychrophilum, assembly GCA_943325515.2. Classification (GTDB taxonomy): domain Bacteria; phylum Bacteroidota; class Bacteroidia; order Flavobacteriales; family Flavobacteriaceae; genus Flavobacterium; species Flavobacterium psychrophilum_R. The sequence continues at coordinate 9,746 of CALPPS020000019.1, read as the reverse complement.
AAAGCGAGTCGGTGGTTTGAATTCTGTTTTCGCCTCTTAAATTATATTGAAAATTAATATTCTTAAAAAGACCTTTCTTTACCCCATCTTTTGGAGCAAATGGAAAAATTCTATCTACACTCAATTGAAGTGTTGGCAATGTCATGTTTATTTGTTCTGTATTTGTGTTTTGGGAATGTGTTGCTGTCAATGACAAGTTCACCTGTGGAATAGAATTAAATGTTTTTGAATAGGATATAGAAGAACTTAACGTGTTGTTCAAATTAGAGCCTACATTGACTTGATTAAGAGATTGTCTAAAGTATTTACTGCTCCCTAGATTTACTGATGCAGAAAATCTTGAGTTTGGATTTGATTTTGAATCTTTAGAATGTGACCATTGAATATTATAAATCGTTGACCTTGCGTAGTCAGGATAACCTCTTTCGCTATTAACTAAATTTTCATATCTAATGTTAACGCGTCCTTGAAATTTATAGCGCTTAGCATAGGATGATTCAAACCGCAAACCATAACTTCCGTTAGTATAATAATCACCTAAAACGGCTAAATCATAATTATTACTTAATGCAAAATAATAACCCCCATTTTGCAATGAAAAACCTCTAGTGTTACTGTCATTATAAGAAGGTATTATTAGTCCAGATCGACTTTTCTCTGTCATTGGAAAAAATGCAAATGGTAATACTAAAGGTGTAGGCACATCTGCAATTACCATATTAGTTAAACCTACAACAATCTTTTTTCCTGGTACTAGTTTTACTTTATTTGTTTGAAAATAATATTCAGGATTTTCTATGTCTTTTGCCGTTGTAAAACGCGCTCCTTTCATAAAGTAAACAGAGTCGTTTTCTTTTTTAGTAATAGTAGCTTTTACTTTAAATTCGTCTTGGTCTGTTCGAGAATTCCAAACCAAAGCTTTCTTGGTTTTATAATTAAATCTTATAGAATCAGGATTTACAATATTTGCGCCTTGCTTAAAAACAGGCAATTGGGTATAAGCACCCGTAGAATCTTTTATTCTGCCCGCATAAACTTCATTTTTTTGATAATCAAAAATTATAATTCCTGATTTTAATTCAATGTCTTGATAATATAATTCTGCTTTATCATAGAGAGTGACTAGCTTTTTCTTTTGGTCAATTTTGGCATATTTTTCTGCTTTGTATTTTACTTTTCCTTCAAGCAAAGCTTTTTTCTTACCCAGACTATCAATTTTAATAGTATCAGTAACTTTAAGAGTGCTTAAAGTTTCTTTTTTAGTAGTATCGGTTTGATTTTTAGCCGGATAAGAATTGTTTTTAGGGACTAATTCTTGTGAATATGTTTTTGTGTTTCCCAGTGTTAGGAAAATTGTTAAAAAAACGATATAAAATAAGTTTCTTTGCAAATGTTTAATACTATTTTTGTAGAAATATGGTTTGGTTTTTGAAGTGACAAACTTAAACAATATTTTTGGTCAAAAATAAGGAAATATTAACTTTATGACCATTCGATTTTAATTAAAATTAACTTTTACATTCTTATGAATACACATAAATTCAGCAAAATTATAATAGCAATATCTTTCTTTTTTTCATTTGCTTCACTATTTGGACAATCAAAGTTTAAAGTGACACTTGATGCTGGTCATGGTGATCATGATTATGGTGCCATTTATCATGGACATATTGAAAAAAACATAACCTTGGCTATTACCTTGAAGGTGGGCAAGCTATTAGAAAAAAACTCAGGTATTGAAGTTATCTACACTCGAAAAACTGATCAATTTATTGACCTTGTTGAGCGCGCTAACATTGCTAACCGTGCCGATTCGCATATTTTTGTTTCGATTCATTGTAATGCTAACAAAAATGAATCTGCTGACGGTTCTGAAACTTATGTAATGGGTTTGTCTAAAAATGCTTCAAATCTAGAGGCTGCAAAAAGAGAAAATGCCGTAATTACTCTAGAAAAGGATTATAAGCAAAAATACGAAGGGTATGATCCAAAATCACCAGAATCAATTGCTAGTGTGACGATGATAGGTGAAGAATATTTAAGTAATAGTATTTCACTAGCTGGTAGAATACAAAATCATTTTATTGATGATTTAGATATAAAAAGTCGAGGTGTGAAACAAGCTCCTTATATGGTTTTACATAAAGCCTATATGCCTAGAGTATTAATTGAAACTGGTTTTATTTCTAATCCTACAGAAGGCGCGAAATTGGACTCAGAAGAAGGACAGCAAGAAATTGCTCAAGCCATTGCAGATGCTATTATTAGTTACAAGAAAGAATATTTTGGCACTACTGCAAGTGATGAAACAGAAAAACCATCTCAGAAAATAGAAAAACCTATAAAAACTTCGGATTCTATTGTAGCTCCAAAACCATCGGCTAAAACTCCAGAGAAAAAACCTGAAGTAAAAAAAACAGAAACAAAGCCTGAAGTAAAAACTGAAGTAATTACAACAACTGCTTCATCTTTTAAAGTCCAACTTTTGGCAAGTGGAAAAAAAATTGAGTTAGTGCCAAGTAATTTTAACGGATTATCGAATATTTCTGCTTCTACGGAAGGTACATTATACAAATATATGTATGGAGACACTTCTAATTATGAAGAAGCAAAACGATTGTTAGTCGAAGCTAAAGCAAAGGGATATTCCTCAGCTTTTTTGATTGCTTTAAAAAATGGTAAAAAAGTTTCAATTCAAGAAGCATTAAAGCAATAATAATAAGGATTTACACTATTTTATTTTAACTTTACAAAAAAAATAGCATTGAAAATTACTAGAGAAATCAAGACCGCGATATTAGTTATTGCTTCTATTTTATTATTTATTTGGGGTTATAGTTTCTTAAAAGGAAGAGACTTACTTACTAATTATAAAACTTTTTATGTTCAATATGATAATGTTGAAGGTTTAGTTAGTTCAGCTCCAGTTACCATAAATGGTTTAACAGTCGGAAAAGTAAGTAGTATAGATTTTTCAGATAACTTAGGAAAAATACAAGTAGAACTTCAAATTAAATCCGACTTTCCTTTTTCTAAATCAAGTATAGCATATATCTATGAACCAGGATTAATAGGAGGAAAGCAAATTATGATAGTCCCAAATTTTGAAGATAAAATCATCGCACAATCTGGAATATCTTTAATAGGGGGCAATAAGCTAGGATTCACAGCGTTAGTCGCAGAAAGATTAATGCCATTACAAGAAAAAGTTGAAAAAATGATACTTTCTGCTGATGATTTATTGAAAAATGTAAATTCAATTTTAGACGCTAAAACCAAAGAACATTTGAAAAGTGGTATCAGCAACTTAGATTCAACATTAATTGCCTTTAGAAAAGCTTCTAAAAACGTAAATGAAATGTTAGCTGAGAATAAAGGAAAAATCAATAGTACGATGACTAATCTAGACAAAGCATCTGGAAATTTTGCCAAAATATCCGACTCTATTGCTAAGGTTAATATTAGTGAAACAGTTAAAAAATTAGAAAAAACACTTGCAAGTGTAGATAAAATAATGGCTGATGTCCAATCTGGAAAAGGAACTTTAGGAAAATTAGCTAAAGACGAAACTTTGTATATTAATTTTACTAAAACTTCAAAAGAACTAGAGTTATTATTACAAGACTTACGTTTAAATCCAACTAGATATGTGAATGTTTCGCTTTTTGGAAAGAAAAATAAACCCTATAAAGCACCTGTAAAAGATTCAATTAAAAAGTAAAAAACTTGTATGATGTATATAGATAACATACTTTTTGCTATTATTCTAGTCTTTGGGATAGGTTTTTTCGCTAAAAATGTTAAAAAGCTAATACGCAATATCAAACTAGGCCAAGATGTAAATCGTTCTGATAATGCTTCAGCACGATGGAAAAACATGGCTATGATTGCTCTTGGTCAATCAAAAATGATAAAAAGACCAATTGCTGGTTTTTTACATGTTATTGTTTATGCCGCTTTTATCATTATAAACTTGGAAGTTTTAGAAATCATAATAGACGGACTCTTTGGTACTCATAGAATTTTCTCAAACTACCTTGGTGGTTTTTATAGTTTCTTAATCGGTTCATTTGAAGTTTTGGCAGTATTAGTTTTGTTTGCCGTAATCATTTTTTGGTTCAGAAGAAATGTAATCAAATTAAAACGTTTTATTGGTTCTGATTTGAGTGGTGCTCCAAAACAAGATGCTGATATTATTTTATACTTCGAAATTGTATTGATGTCTTTGTTTCTAATTATGAATGCAACTGATTTACACTTCCAAATGTTGAATTCAGGTAATGTAATTTCACAATTTATCACGCCTTTGTTTTATGACATGGATATTACAACTGTTGAAATTGTTGAAAGATGTGTGTGGTGGTTGCATATAATAGGGATTTTGATTTTCTTGAATTATTTATACTATTCTAAACACTTACATATTTTATTAGCTTTCCCAAATACTTATTTTGCCGACTTGAATGCAAAAGGAAAATTTGATAATCTTGAAAGTGTCACTAAAGAAGTAAAACTAATGATGGACCCTAATGCTGATCCATTTGCAGCTCAACCAGTTGAAGAGGATGCAGTCTCAAGTAAGTTTGGGGCTTCTGATGTGCAAGATTTGAATTGGGTTCAATTATTAAACGCATATACTTGTACTGAATGTGGTCGTTGCACTTCTTCATGTCCTGCCAACCAAACAGGAAAAAAATTATCACCACGTAAAATCATGATGGATACACGTGATCGTATGGAAGAGGTAGGAAGAAATATTGATACCAATAAAGGCGTTTTTGTTCCAGATAATAAATCACTATTAAACGATTATATTTCAGCCGAAGAGCTTTGGGCTTGCACATCATGTAACGCTTGTGTAGAAGAATGTCCGGTAAATATTAGTCCATTATCTATTATTATGGATATGAGAAGGTATTTAGTAATGGAGCAAAGCGCTGCACCACAATCATTGAATGCTATGATGACCAATATCGAAAATAACGGCGCACCATGGCAGTACAATCAACAAGATAGATTAAACTGGAAAGAGGAAAAATAAAAATTAACATCAACAGATGAATTCTCATAAATGTTAAGCTTGAGGATTTGCAGAATGAATTTGATAACTATAAAAAGTAAAAAAATGAACGCGGAAGACATTGACAAAAACTTGCAAGCTATTACAGAAAACGGACAACATTTAAGTCCAATTTTACCTGAAGGAATTAAAAATTATCTAATTGACATAGACGGTACAGTTTGTGATGATATTCCAAACGAAGAACCAGAAAGAATGCTAACCGCTGAAGTTTATCCTGATGCATTAATAACATTGAACAAATGGTTTGATGAAGGTCATGTTATATTTTTCTTTACTTCAAGAACTGAAGAACATAGAGAATATACTGAGATTTGGTTGAAAAAGCATGGTTTTAAATACCACGGAATTCTTTTTGGTAAACCACGAGGAGGAAATTACCATTGGATTGATAATCACTTAGTAAAAGCAACTCGTTATAGAGGAAAGTTTACCGATTTAGTTGAAAAAGAAGTAACCATTCAAGTGTTTGATGATGAGCATCATGAATAGTTAATTTGATTATTCGTTGATTTTTAATTTAATCACCGATTCTTCAAATAATCATATAAACATATTAAAATGTCAGAAGTATTAAATGTGCCAACTATGGCAGAAATGATGGCGCAAGGTAAACAACCCGAAGTTTTATTTTGGGTGGGTTGCGCTGGAAGTTTTGACGACCGAGCAAAAAAAATTACCAAAGCATTTGTGCGCATTTTAAATCGAGCAAATGTAGAATTTGCTGTACTCGGAACCGAAGAAAGTTGTACTGGAGATCCAGCAAAAAGAGCAGGTAATGAGTTTTTGTTTCAAATGCAAGCCATGATGAATATTGAGGTTTTGAATGCTTATGAAGCAAAAAAAATAGTAACTTCTTGTCCACATTGTTTTAATACGCTGAAGAATGAATATCCCGAATTAGGCGGAAAATATGAAGTAGTTCATCATACAGAATTTCTAAAATCACTTTTAGATTCTGGAAGATTAACAATAGAAGGTGGACAATTCAAAGGAAAAAGAATCACTTTTCATGACCCATGTTATTTAGGACGTGCCAATAATATTTATGAAGCACCAAGAGATTTAATTCAAAAATTAGATGCTGAATTGGTTGAAATGAAACGTTCACGTGCCAATGGATTGTGTTGTGGCGCTGGCGGCGCTCAAATGTTTAAAGATGCAGAACCTGGTAACAAAGAAATCAATATTGAAAGAACAGAAGATGCTTTAGAAACTAAACCTGAGATTATTGCTGCAGGTTGTCCTTTTTGCAATACTATGATGAATGATGGTGTAAAAGCCAAAGAAAAAGAAGCTGACATCAAAGTAATGGACATTGCTGAATTAATTGCTAACGCTCAAGATTTGTAAATCCTTAATCCCAATTCCTAATTCCTAAATCAGATGTACGTTCCCTTTGAAAATTTACCAGAAGACTCTAAAATTTGGATTTATCAATCCAATCGCAAATTTTCTGATGATGAAATAACTGAAATAGAAAGTGATTTGAAAATTTTTCTAGAAAATTGGTCAGCACACGGAACAACTTTGGAAGCATCTTACATTATTAAATACAATCGATTTATAATACTAGCTGTAAATCAAGAAACGCAACAAGCAACTGGTTGTTCAATTGATTCTTCTGTAGCATTTATTCAAAATTTGGAACAAAAATATCAAGTAATTTTATTAGATAAAATGAACGTAACGTTCAAAAATGGAGATCACATTGCCCACAAATCTTTAATCGATTTTAAAAGAATGGCCAAAGAAAAAGCAGTAACGGTTAATACTATTGTTTTCAATAATTTAGTAAATTCTATTGAAGAATTTAATGATAACTGGGAAGTTCCTGCTGCTGAAAGCTGGCACAGTCGCTTCTTTTAATCAATCATTTATGAAATGGCTTCTAACTAGAATTGCTTTATTTTCAGCACTGCTTTTTTTGATTACTAATTGTTCGTCAATAAAGAAAACATCAAAAAATGTGTTACTAGGCAGCGCTCGAATTGCTGAAGACGAAGAAATTTATATTCCTCAAATAAAATCGGAACGCAAAAACTTTTTCCCAGTATCTTCTGCAGAAAATAAATGGGTTGATAGTGTATACTCCCAACTTTCTTTTGATGAAAAAGTAGGACAACTTTTTATGGTCGCTGCTTATTCTAACAAAGACACTGTTCATACTAACGCAATTGAAAAATTAGTTAGAGATTATAAAATTGGCGGACTGATATTTTTTCAAGGCGGCCCCATGCGTCAAGCAAAGCTCACCAACAAGTATCAGTCGTTAACAAAAGTTCCACTCTTTATTGGTATAGATGCTGAATGGGGATTGAGTATGCGTATCGACTCCACTTTTCGCTATCCTTTTAACATGACATTAGGAGCTATCAAAGACTTAAATTTAGTTCAAAAAGTAGGTATTTGTTTGGCCAAAGAGAGCAAAAGAATGGGAATTCAATTCAATTTTGCTCCAGTTTTAGACATTAATACTAATCCTAAAAATCCAATAATAGGTTACCGTTCATTTGGTGAAAGCAAGGTCAATGTGACAGAACATGCTATCGCTTTTATGAATGGTGTTCAAAGCCAAGGTGTTTTCTCAACAGGAAAACACTTTCCAGGTCATGGCGATACTTCAACCGATTCGCACAGTACTTTGCCAATTGTAAATGCCTCATTAGATCATTTAGAAAAAGTAGAATTATATCCTTATAAACGAATGTTTGACGAAGGATTAGTCTCTGTAATGGTTGCTCATTTAAATGTACCAAGTCTTGAACCTCGTGAAGGATATCCTACTTCAATTTCTCATCATGTAGTGACCGACGTGTTGAAAAACGAATTGGGTTTTGAGGGTTTGATTTTTACGGATGCTTTGAATATGAAAGGTGCTAGTAATTTCAAAAAACCAGGTGATATTGATTTAGAGGCTTTTCTAGCAGGAAATGATATTCTTCTTTATGCAGAAAACGTACCATTAGCTTCCGAAAAAATATGTATGGCCTTTCAAGATGGGATAATAACAGAAAGTCGTCTTGAAGAGTCAGTTAAGAAAATATTACACTATAAATTTAAAGCTGGTTTAAATAATTTTAAACCCATCGAAGAAATCAATTTATATAATGATTTGAATCCAATTTCTAATGAAGCTTTGCAATACCAATTGTATGAAAATGCAGTTACAGTTGTCAAAAATAGTAATGTATTGCCAATTAAGAATTTAAATCAAAAAATAGCCTACATAAAACTAGGAGAAGATACGAATAATTCGTTTGTTACTACCTTAAAAAAATATACTGAAATAACAGAAGTATTTGATGAAAATATTGATTCGCTGATGACTAAGTTGAATAATTTTCAAACAGTAATTATTGGCTATCACAAATCTGATAAAACATGGTGGAAATCTCCAGAATTATCAGATAATGAATTGCAGCTTATAGATAAAATTGCTTCGCAAAAGAAAGTTATTCTTGATTGCTTTGCTAAACCGTACTCGTTATCAAAAATTACCAATTTTGATGCTATAGAAAGCGTTGTTGTTTCCTATCAAAATAGCTATATAGCTCAAGAGGTTTCAGCAGAGCTTATTTTTGGAGCGATAGAATCCAAAGGAAAATTACCTGTTTCTATTAACGACATTTATAAAGCAGGAGATGGGTTAACTACAGAAAAACTAAATCGTTTAGGCTTTACAATACCAGAAAATGTCGGTGTGAGTTCTGAAAAATTAGCTCAAATTGAAAAAATCACCCAAAAAGCTATAGATGGAAAAATGGCTCCAGGAATGCAAGTATTAGTAGCTCGAAAAGGTAAAGTTATTTATCAAAAATCTTTTGGATATCAAACCTATGAAAATACAATTAAAGTAAAAAATTCAGATTTATATGATGTTGCTTCGGTTACTAAAATAGTAGCTACATTGCCCAATGTTATGCAATTTTACGACAAGAAAAAAGTAACATTAGAAACTACATTAGCAGAAATATTGCCGATATTTAAAGGCTCTAACAAGCAACAAATTACTTTCAAAGAATTATTATCACACAATGGTAGAATGCAAGCATGGATTCCTTTTTACAAATCTACTTTAGATTCTGCAAAAATACCTTTAGAAAAATATTATAGAAAAGTTGGTTCAGAAGGCTTTAATAAGCGAGTTTCAGATAGTTTATTCCTTAGCGATGATTATTATGACACCATCTTAAAAAAAATCATCAATAGTCCTTTAATTGATAAAAAAGAATACCGCTACAGCGATTTCACTTTTATTATTCTTAAACAATATTTAGAAAAAGTAACAGGAAAACCTTTGGATGAATTAGCTAATGATAATTTTTACAAAACACTAGGGATGAACTACACAGTATACAATCCTTTGAAAAAATTTGATAAAAGTGCCATAGCACCAACAGAAATTGATGATTATTTCCGCCATGATACAATCCAAGGATATGTACACGATATGGAAGCTGCTATGGAAAACGGAGTAGGAGGACATGCAGGAATTTTTTCTAATGCTATGGATGTTGCCAAAATAATGCAAATGTATCTTCAAAAAGGAAACTATGGAGGCATTCAATATTTCACTCCAGAAACTTTTAACACATTCAATACGTGTTGGTTTTGTGCTGATGGTAACCGTCGTGGTTTAGGATTTGACAAACCACAACTTAGT
>CALPPS020000018.1 GCA_943325515.2 Flavobacterium psychrophilum | reverse complement strand
TTTAACTAAGCGAGAAGCAGCTGGAATTGCGGCAATATTACCTAATCCTAGAAAGTATAAAGCAACTAATTCTAGTTCTTACATCGAAAGAAGAAAGGATAGAATTATGCGCGTAATGCGACATGTAGGGAAAATAGAGTATTAAAAAAAGCCGTTTCAATTAATAGGAACGGCTTTTGGTTTGGTTTTTATTGCTTTTATTGTATAAAATTTTAAATAGTAAAATTTATCCCCAAAACTATATTTCTTCCAATATTTGGAATTCCATCCGTTTTCAAACGAGATAGATGCGAAACATATGTTTTATCAAATAGATTAATGGCGTTCAAATTAACATTGAAAATGGTTTTATTCAATGTTATTTTTCCGCCAAAACCTAAATTCACCAAAGTATAATCATAGGTTTTGGTTTCAAATTCGCTAAAATTATTTTGAGTAAAAGTGCTTTCTACATTCAAAGTTGCAAAACCTTCGGTCAACCATTTTTTAATTTCAAATTCAGTTCTAAGTGTATTGTTCCATTTATTAGCAGGAATTAACGGTAAATAATCGCCATTGTCTTTTTCGCCTACAACTGTTTCAAAACTACTAGTGAAATGCAGCCAATCCATTGGATGTGGATGAAAATGGATGCCAGTTTCTCCACCATATAATTTTGCATTTGATTGAACATAATCATATACATCATTACCGTCAATAACAGTTCCGTTTGGTGAAATAAAAATGTAATTATTGATATTATTATAAAATCCATTCACAAATAATTCGAAATGTGTGCTTTTGTATTCTAAATTCAAATCAGTTTGAAAATTTTGTTCATTTGTCAGTTCAGAATTCCCAATTTCATAGCGATTACTTCCTTCATGAACGCCATTTGAAGTCAATTCCGCTAAATTTGGTGCTCGAAATCCAGAAGCAAAATTTAAGCGTAAAGTCATATCAGAAGTTAAATTAGTTTTATAACCCAAAGAGGCATTGAAACTGTCAAACGATTTGTTTATAACTTCAAAATATCCTTCTTCGCCATTAATCCCATGAGTTTCTGTTGCAACATTCCTAGTGTCAAAACGAATTCCGGCTTGAATAACATTTTTTCCCCACTCATAATTTGAAGTTCCAAAAATGCCAAAATCATTTGTTACTGCATCGGGGATCAATAACTCTTCACCAAAATTGGTGTTGGTTTGATACATTCCTTGAGTACCTATAATGGTTTCAATTTTTCCTGTTTTAGGCAAATAATATTTCACATCATAATTTAAAGTTCGCAGTTTCATATGCAAAACAGCCACATCACTATCTTCAAATTCGCTGCGGTCATTAAAAATATAACCCAAGTCTGCATCCAGTTTTGAGTTTTTGAAAAATAAAGTATTGTGTAAACTCAAAATATGATTGTCAACACCTTGACTCGGATATTGAGTGTTTTTACTAGTTGATTGTTTCGCTATCCCATTTTCAGGAATTCCTAAATCCAATTTATTGAAATTATATCTCAAAACACTTGAAAAACTTGAGTTATTATAACCAATTCCTGCCTTGAAATCAGTTTCGTTGTAACGTGTGTTGGTTACTCTATCACCATCAGCAATTTGGTAATCGGAATGAGTATTGTAACTTCCTCGGGCTAAAAACTTCCATTTTTCGGAGGAAGTCTTTACACCCATTGATGTATTACTTCCCAAAGTATTCGAAAAAAATCGCTGACTAAAATCGCTCTTAAATTCATTGGTTTTCGCAAATTTTTCAGGATTAAAGTACAATACGCCGCCAAGCGCATCCGAACCGTAAAGCAACGAGGCTGGCCCTTTGATAATTTCTACACTTTCTATACCAGCATCATTTAGCCCTAAACCGTGTTCTTCACCAAATTGTTGGTTTTCCAAACGAACTCCTTGTGAATAGACTAAAACTCGGTTGCCACTTAACCCACGAATCACAGGTTTCCCTATAGAAGTTCCAGTAGAAACTTGAGAAACTCCTGGGATTGTAGCCAAACCTTCTATTAAAGTCGCAGTTCCTTTTTGTTGCAACGATTTTAAAGTTTCATGTTCAACTTTCATCACGTTTTGTGATTGTAATTTATTGAAAACAGTAGAAATAATGACTTCATCCATGTGAATAACACTTTCTTCTAATGCTATATTTAATTCAATTTGGTTATCCGAAATAGCAGTTGTGATGGTTTGAGAGGTATAACCAATTATCGAAAAAACAATATTAAAATTCCCTTTGGGGACATTTGTTAAAACATATTTTCCGTTTTCATCCGTGATGGTTTCTTTGTGAATGTCTGGAATCGAAACAATAGTATTGGGTATAATTTTATTGTTCTTATCGGTGATGATTCCGCTAATTTTATTTTGTGCCGAAGCAAATAACGTAAACCCTATAAAAAGGGTCGTAAATAATGATTTCATAAATATAATTTATTGTTAAATGAATAAATAACCGATGCTATTTCGGTTAGGTAATTTTCAAAAAAACTGAAAGGAATTCAGTTTAAACAATAAATCTTGGTGGTGCACGAAGCGCAAAAAGTGAACCTCTATATTTTTTCGTAATTTCTTTGGAATAGAAAAAAGTATAGGAAGTTGAAACTTCCATTTTTTTGAATTCAAAAGAGTTGTTTGGAGTTGTAGTATAGCTGCTAAAAGCAAATTCACAAACAAAACATTTTTCAAGACCATTATGGCCATGAGTAACTTCAGTTTTGTGATTATGATAAACGTGGTGACATTTTTTTTCAGAAAATTGTTTTACCAAATGCCCACAAGAATGAAACGATTGAAAGAATATTGCAAACAATATTATCCATCCCATCAAAGCATTGGCTAAAAGTAATTTTCTTTTCATTTGTGTAAATGTAGTTATGTAAAAAGAAAATACGCAAAATTTTAACAAACTTTAAGATTTGTAAAACTTACCGGATTTTTTGTGATTGCTAACTAAGCAGAAAATTTATACTAATTTATTAGCAACTAAATATTCAGCAATTTGAATCGTATTGGTTGCAGCGCCTTTTCTTAAATTATCAGACACAATCCACATGTTTAATGAGTTAGCTTGACTTTCATCGCGGCGAATTCTACCAACAAATACATCATCTTTACCTTGCGCATACAATGGCATTGGATAAGTATAGGTATCGGTATTATCTTGAACCGTAACACCATCAGTGTGGTGTAAAATGTTCCGAACGTCATTCACATCAAAATCATTTGAAAACTCAACATTCAAAGCTTCACTGTGTCCGCCAACAACCGGAATTCTTATTGCGGTTGCTGTAACGGCAATTGATTTGTCGCCAATAATTTTTTGGGTTTCACGCACCAATTTCATTTCCTCTTTAGTATATCCGTTTTCTTCAAAACTGTCACATTGTGGAATGGCATTTCGGTGAATTTGGTATTTATAAGCCATTTCACCAGAAACGCCAGCATATTCATTTTCCAATTGTTGCACTGCTTTTACGCCAGTTCCAGTGATGGACTGATACGTAGAAACAATGACACGTTTGATATTGTATTTTTTGTGCAATGGCGCTAAAACCATTACCATTTGAATAGTTGAACAGTTTGGGTTTGCAATTATTTTATCGGCTGCCGTTAATTCAGAGGCATTGATTTCGGGAACGATTAATTTTTTAGTTGGATCCATTCTCCAAGCAGAGGAATTGTCAATTACGGTTGTCCCAGCTGCTGCAAATTTTGGGGCCCAAACTAAAGAAGTTTCCCCGCCTGCTGAAAACAAAGCAATATCTGCTTTCATATCAACAGCAGTTTGCATACCTACAACTTTATACTTTTTCCCTTTGAATTCAATTTCTTTTCCTACTGATTTTTCAGAAGCAACAGGAATTAATTCGGTCACTGGAAAATTTCTTTCGGCTAAAACTTTAAGCATCACTTCGCCAACCATTCCGGTTGCGCCAACAACAGCAACTTTCATATATTTATTTTTATCGATTTATATTTTTTTGAAATACAAAAGTATGTAGAAAAAAGAATATAGAATAAACGAAGAAAGAAAAAAGAAAAAAGATAGCAGGATTGTAATGCTTTTTGTAAAGAAAAACCGCCCCAATTATGAAGCGGTTTGGTCCAGAAATGAATTCAGAATAAATTAGAATATATAATACAGCGGTATTATTTTTTAAGTAAATCTCTGATTTGAGTAAGCAATTCTTCTTGAGTTGGAGTGGCCGGAACAGTAGCATCTTCTTTTGTCTTCAGGCTATTTATAACTTTAACCATAACGAAGATAACAAATGCAATAATTAGAAAACTTATCACAGCAGCCATGAATTTCCCATAAAGAATTCCTCCTTGTGTTTTTAGATCTGCTAAATTTTCAACTTGTGCCGCTTTTAAAGCGGGGTTTAATAAAGCGGGTGTAATAACGTCAGCCACTAATGAATTTACGATTGCGCCAAATGATGCTCCAATGATAACTCCAACAGCCAAATCCATGGCATTACCTTTTGCAATAAAGTGTTTAAATTCTGAAATCATTCCCATAATAATTTTGTTTTATTTGGTTAATAAACAGCATTAAGTTAGTTAATTTTTAGCAATAAACCAAAATCATTCTCTAAAGAAAACTCTTTTAACTCGTTGTGATATACTAGTCAAAATTTCATAGGAAATGGTATTTAGCTTCTTTGCCATAAAATTAACAGTTGGATTTTCGCCAAAAATGATAACTGCATTTCCTTCCTTACAATCAATATGGGTGATATCAACCATTAGCATATCCATGCATATGCTGCCTATAATCTCGGCTGGTTTGTTATTAATTAAAACGTATCCAACTCCTTGACCCCAACTTCTGCTAATTCCATCGGCATAGCCAATAGGAATGGTAGCTATTTTTGTGGTTTTTCCTGCTACAAATCGTCTACCGTAGCCAACACTTTCGCCAGTATTAATAGTTCTAATTTGGGATATAACAGATTTTAAAGTACCCACATTTTCTAATTCTTTTTGCTCCTCTTCATCATTAGAAATGCCGTATAAACCTATTCCTAAACGTACCATATCATATTGTGCTTCGGGATAATTTGCAATTCCAGAGGTGTTCAAAATATGACGAATAGGTTTTATATTTAATTCGTTTTGCAATTGAGACGACAATTTTTCAAACAAAGCAATCTGAGATTTAGAAAAAGCATCATGTTTCAAATCATCGCTAGTTGCCATGTGTGATAAAATGCTTTTGATTTGAATGGTTTCGTTTCCTTTTACTATTTGAATTAATTCGGATAGATTCTCTGCCTCAAAACCCAAACGATGCATTCCTGTATCTATTTTGATATGTATAGGGAAATGTTTTAGTTTCTTTTGTTCGGCAATTTTAAGGAAGGCTTTTAATCCTTTTATAGAGTAAATTTCAGGTTCTAAATGATGCTGAATTATAGCAGAAAAACTTGTTGTTTCAGGATTTAAAACCATTATAGGCACTGTTATACCGGCACTTTTTAACGAAATTCCTTCATCGGCAAAAGCCACACCAAGATAATCTACTTTGTGATGTTCTAATAATTTTGCAATTTCAAAACCGCCATTACCATATCCAAAAGCTTTAACCATGACCATCATTTTGGTTTTTTGGGCTAGTTTTGATTTGTAAAAATTAAGATTATTACTGATAGCGTTCAGGTTAATTTCTAACACAGTTTCGTGTGTTTTTTCTTCGAGCAAAGAAACGATTTCTTCAAAATGAAAATCGCGCGCCCCTTTAATAAGGATAGTTTCGTTTTCGAAATTTAAAGTATCAAATACAGTAGTAAAATCATCCACATTTTTGAATGTTTTACAATTGATAAACTTGTTTTTAAACTCAGAAATAGTTTTGCCTATACCAATTACACGTGTAATTTTATTAGAAATAATCAGTTGTGAAACTTGTGAGTAGAGTTCTTCATTACTCAAACCACTTTGAAAAATATCGGATAGAATAATGGTTTTCTTTTTGTGTTGTTTTTGATGTTCCAAGAAGTCTAAGGCTATTTTCAAAGATTGAAAATCGGAGCTATAACTATCATCAATAATAGTACAATTGTAAACTCCGTTTTTCAATTTCAAACGCATTTCTATTGGATACAACTCCGCCATACGAGCTTGGATTACTTTTTGGGCATAACCAAAATAGAGCATCACCATCATACAATGTATCGCATTTTCCACTGAAGCTTGGTCTTGAAAAGGAATAATTATCGGGAAAGTATCTTCTTTATAAGTTACATGTAATTCTGTTAGTTCTCCTATATTTTTTTTAGTAATAAAGACATCTGCGCTTTTGTCATCAGAACACCAGCTAAAGGTTTTTATTTTTGGATTAACAAAGGCAATAATTGTTTTGTTTTTGTTTAAAATCAAAACATTTACCGTGGAAAAGAGTTTTAATTTTTCTTTTATTTTTTCGGCAACACTTGGAAATCCTTCGTCGTGGGCAGAACCAATATTGGTCAAAATACCTATCGTTGGTTGAATTATTCTTTGCAATTTTTCCATTTCTTGTACCGTCGAAATTCCAGCTTCAAAAATGCCAAGATTGTGTTTCTCGTTGATGCCTAAAATAGAAAGCGGCACACCAACTTGAGAGTTATAACTTTTTGGACTTCGAATAATATTATAATCAGGGCTTAAAAGAAAATTTAACCATTCTTTAATAATAGTTTTTCCATTACTTCCGGTAATTCCAATAATAGGAAATTCAAATAGACTACGATAATAACTCGCAAATTTTTGTAAGGCATCCAATGTATTTTCCACCACTAAAAAATTAGCTTTTTGTGCTACAGCATCTGTTATATGAGAAACTACAAAGTATTGAACCCCTTTTGAAATCAACTCTTCTATATACAAATGGCCATCGTGGTTAGGTCCAGTTAGCGCAAAAAACAAGGTGTTTTCACCATTTTGCAATGAACGACTATCAATAGAAATGGTGTCAATTACTGCCACATCATTTTTACCAAACCAATTGGCTTTAATGATGGGAATTATATTTCGGATAGTTTGTGTCAAAGTTTTAGTGAATTATTCTCCTTTAGATAAATGTTCGGCATCTTTTACTTCCATATTTTCGCGCATAGCTTTGTAATAGGCCGCTCGACTTAAAGGCTCGTATTCTTCAGTTTCACCTAACATGACCAATTTATCATTATCATTTTTTCTGAAACTATAATGAGCTAGGTTTCCTGTTCTAGTACAAACAGCGTGAACTTTAGTCACATATTCTGCCGTCGCCATGAGTGCGGGCATTGGTCCAAAAGGATTTCCTTTAAAGTCCATATCAAGCCCGGCAACAATCACTCTAATTCCTGAATTGGCTAAATCATTACAAACCGAGACAATTTCATCGTCAAAAAACTGAGCTTCGTCAATACCAATAACATCACATCCTTGTGCTAGGATTCTAATATTTGCTGCTGCAGGAACAGGACTAGAACGGATTTCGTTTTTATTATGTGAAACTACCATTTCATCATCATAACGAGTATCTATAGCGGGTTTGAAAATTTCCACTTTTTGTTTGGCAAATTGCGCTCTTTTTAATCTGCGTATGAGCTCTTCGGTTTTCCCCGAAAACATGGAGCCACATATGACTTCTATCCAACCAAATTGTTCTTTATGATTTACTGTATTTTCGAGAAACATTTTGTATTTTTCTTGCGCTAAAAATGAATAGTTTTTATTACTTTGTAACAATAACAAATCGATATAAAATTTTTCTATTTTTACATCGTTTCAAATGTAGAAAATTTTTAATTAAGGTTACTTCTTCCAAGTGCTAAATAAAATGTAAGGAAGGGAATTTAAAGTTAACGATAGTATTTCAAATAATTTCAAGAACATGAAAAAAAGATTAGAATCCGAATTAATCAGTATTGCACACCGAATTTTAAAATTAAAAAACAAATCGGAAGTTGATCAATTGTATAAAGAAACCCAAAAATTATACGAAACGCTAGCGGTATTAAAATTTTATCAAGATAATTTCGAATCTATAAAAGATAATGTATCTGAAGCTGTTATTGAGGAAAAAATAAAGCAATCCATAGAAAGTGATAGCTTAGACGAACTAATCCTTGAAGTAAAAGAAGAGACAATTACAGAGGGAAATATTATTTCTGAAGAAGTTGAAGAAATTTTGGAAGAGGAAACTTTAGAAGAGGAACTAATTGTTGAAGAAAAAAAAGAAAACAAACTTGCAATTGATGAAGAAGAACCAGTTTTCAAGCCTATTTTTGAGTTAGAAGTAGATTTTGAAACGGAGGAGGAAGAGGATACAAGCGATAATGAACTGACGGAGGAAATAGAGCCAGTAGAAACCAAAAAAGCAGTTTTAGAAGAATTTTTAGGAGAAAATTATAGTGAGCCAATTTTTGTAAAACCAAATGAAGTGTCTTTATTTTCAGATTTAAGTGAAACCCAAGAAGAAGAACTTAAACCAACTTCCCAAAATACTACTTTTTCTAAATCAGTAGAAATTGGATTGAACGATAGAATTGCTTTTGTAAACAATCTTTTTGGCGAAAGTAATGAAGATTTTAATCGCGTTCTATCACAATTAAATACGTTTGATAGTTTTGAAGAAGCCAAAAATTTCATTAATGAAATGGTAAAACCCGAGTATAACAACTGGCAAGGCGAAGAAGATTTTGAAGAACGTTTTATGGCGGTTGTAGAGAAAAAATTCCAATAAATACGGAAATAAATTCAGCATCAATGTCTAAACTTTATATTGTTCCGACACCAATCGGTAATTTGGATGACATGACTTTTAGAGCAATAAAAGTTTTGAAAGAGGCTGATTTAATTTTGGCTGAAGATACGCGCACTAGTGGTAAATTGTTGAAACATTACGAGATTTCAACTCACATGCACAGCCATCACATGCATAACGAACACAAAACGGTAGAAAATTTAATCACCCGATTGAAAAATGGCGAAACCATTGCTTTAATAAGCGATGCAGGAACCCCAGCCATCTCTGACCCTGGATTTTTACTCACACGAGCTTGTGTAGAGAATAATATTGAAGTGGATTGTTTGCCAGGAGCAACGGCCTTTGTACCCGCCCTTGTAAACAGCGGCTTACCCAACGACCGATTTATATTTGAAGGCTTTTTACCCGAAAAGAAAGGAAGGCAAACCCGTTATTTAGCATTAGCCGAAGAAACTCGAACTATGATTTTTTATGTTTCGCCACATAAATTAGTTAAAACTTTAGCCGAATTTGCGCAATATTTTGGAGATGAAAGACCAATTTCCGTTTCTAGAGAAATATCAAAACTACACGAAGAGACTATACGAGGAACTGCAAAAGAAGTACTAAACCATTTCGAAACCAAACCACCAAAGGGAGAAATAGTAGTAGTGGTTGGGGGAAAAGTTTTAGAGGTAAGAAGCAAAAAACATGAAGTAAGAGAAGCATAAGTTTCAAAAACTTTTCTCTTCTGCCTTTTCCCAAATCCGAAAACCAAAGTATCTAAATGATGCTTTCTAAGAACTGCCTAATTCTTTAGCCATAGTATCAATTTACTTAAAAGATTTTTCTTTTTCACAAATATTTCTCCTTGTTCTAACATTTTGAAAAATATTCCATCTTATTTTCTTACTTTTAACTTTCAATTTTATAATTTGAAATTCCCAATTCGTAATTAACCATGCGCTGGACACTAAAAGCCAAACCATCTCCAGAAAAAGTAAAAGTTCTAGCTTCACAACTTAAGGTTAGTGAACTCATTGCTACTCTTTTGGTGCAACGTGGCATTGAAAACTATGACCAAGCGCGACAATTTTTTCGCCCGAGTTTGGACGATTTGCACGATCCCTATTTGATGAAAGATATGGATAAAGCCGTTGCTCGTATTGAAAATGCCATTGAAAAGGGTGAAAACATATTAGTTTTTGGCGATTATGATGTCGATGGAACCACTGCAGTTTCGTTAGTTTCGAGTTATTTGAGAAGTTATTACCCAAATGTTGCTACTTATATTCCAGATCGTTATGACGAAGGTTATGGTATTTCGTATAAAGGAATTGACTTTGCTGATGACAATGAATTTACGCTAATTATTGCTCTGGATTGCGGGATAAAATCTGTTGAACATATTGCTTATGCTAACGATAAGAATATCGATTTTATTATTTGTGATCACCATCGCCCAGGAGATAGGTTGCCCGAAGCGGTCGCTGTACTCGACCCAAAAAGAGAAGATTGCAGCTATCCTTATGATGAATTGTGCGGCTGTGGCGTGGGTTTTAAACTCGTTCAAGCATTGGCACAAAACAGGAATCAAACCATAGATGACTTGCTTGTATATTTAGATTTGGTGGCTACCGCTATTGCTGCCGATATTGTTCCGATTACAGGAGAAAACCGGGTTTTGGCTAAATTTGGATTAGAAGTTATCAACTCCAATCCCAGGCCAGGAATAAAAGCATTAATTCAAAATGTAAAGAAAAAAACATTAACAATTACAGATGTTGTTTTCATTATTGCACCAAGAATTAACGCGGCAGGAAGAATAAAACATGGCAACGAAGCTGTAGCGCTTTTAACGGAATATGATCTTGACCAAGCTGAACAATTTGCCTCCGAAATTGAACAATATAATAGTGACCGCAAAGATTTAGACAAACAAATAACCCATGAAGCACTTGCTCAAATTATTGAAAATGAAGAACAACAAAAATTTACTACTGTTGTTTATAGTGAAAATTGGCATAAAGGGGTTATTGGTATTGTGGCTTCTCGATTGACAGAAACCTATTATCGGCCAACGATTGTTTTTACCAAAAGCGGTGATAAATTGGCCGCCTCGGCACGTTCGGTGAAAGACTTTGATGTTTACAATGCCCTCGAAGCTTGTGCCGAACATTTGGAACAATTCGGCGGACATATGTATGCCGCAGGAATGACGTTGAAAGAAGAAAATTATGGGGCTTTCAAAGAAGCTTTTGAGAGAATAGTTGAGCAAACCATTCACCCGGATTTGTTATTGCCCGAAATAGCTATCGATGCTGAAATAAACCTAACCGATATTAATGAAAAATTAGTTCGTTTATTGAATCAATTTGAGCCTTTTGGACCTCAAAATATGACACCAGTTTTCTTGACCAAGGGTATAAAAGACACAGGTTTTGCTAAAGGAATTGGTCAAAATGAAGAACATTTGAAACTCTTTGTAAAACAAAATGGAAGTGTAGGGTTTGGCACTATTGGTTTTAATCTTGGTAATAAATTGGAATTAGTTAAAAACCAAAATCCTTTTGATTCGGTATATTGTATTGACGAAAATGAATTTAATGGTAATTTAACTGTCCAGCTGAGATTGAAGGATTTGAAGTAATTAATACTCCTTCAACTCAAAGTGATTTCCATCAAAAACACCATAAGTGAAATAGTCAATCCAATCACCAAGATTGACATATTGCGAGTTTTCGCCAACTGTTAATACCATCGGCAAATGACGATGACCAAAGATGAGATAATTATAATGCTTGGTTTCGAGTTTTCGTTTCGAATAAAGGACTAACCATTCATTTTCTTCGCCTAGGAATTTCACATCAGCATCACCAGAAATCAATTTGTTTTTTACGGAAAGATATTGCGCCAACTTCACACCCAAATCTGGATGCAACCATCGGAAAATCCATTTAGAAAATGGATTGGTAAACACTTTTTTCATGCGTTTGTAGCCTTTGTCAGCTGGCCCTTTTCCATCGCCATGACCTATTAAGAAGGTCTTATCATTAAATGTATATTCTTGATTGTCGTGGTACACAGGAATATTCAATTCTTTTTCAAAATAATCGTGCATCCACAAATCATGATTGCCCACAAAGAAGTAAATAGGAATGCCACTATCTCTTATTTCAGCTAGTTTGCCAAGAACTCTAACAAAGCCTTTAGGAACAACGGTTTTATATTCAAACCAAAAATCGAATAAATCGCCAAGAAGGAAAATACATTCGGCATCTTTTTTCACTTCATCAAGCCAAGCTACAAACTTTTGTTCACGAGGGAAACTCGCTTCAGGTGTCGGTGCACCAAAGTGTTGGTCGGAAGCAAAATATATTTTTTTGTTAGGTGAAATTTGCATGAATTTTAATTATAAATTATCCGAAGCATACCATTCGGCAAACGAAGTTTCGGTTTCTTGCAATTTTAAAGAATGTAATTGAATATCAGCAGGCAAACGATTTTTTATTTTTTGGGCAAAATCGATTACCATATTTTCACTTGTTGGTTGATAATCTACTAAAATTACATGATGACCGCGATTAGAAAGTTCTTTTGCCAATTCAACATGCGGAGTGTTTTGGTTGAAAACTGTGGCATGATCAAATAGGTCTACAATTTCTTCTCTTACAATTTTCTTCAAATCAGAAAAGTCAATCACCATACCATATTTCACGTTAGAAGTATCGTTAATAGGCTTTCCAATAACCGTAACCGATAATTTATAACTGTGTCCGTGAACATTTTTACATTTACCATCGTAGCCATAAAGAGCATGTCCGGTTTCGAAAGAAAATTGTTTAGTTATTCTAATGTTACTCATGTTGGAGAATTTGAAGCAAAGATAATTACTTTTTAAATTGACTCAAGGCATTTTTAGTAAAATCAGAAAGTACTAGTTTTCCAGAAATCGCCGCTCTTTCATATAGTAATTTATCCCAATGTGTTGTTCCTTCCCAAAAAACTTTTTTCATTTCCATCAAAGCTTCTGGATTATAAGTTGCTAATTTTTTGGCAAAAGACAAAGTGGCTTCATCCAATTCGGCGTAACTATCGAAAACATCTGCATATAATCCTTTAGCAACAGCCCAGTCTGCGGTTTGCCATGTGTTGGGTTGTAATGATAAATAAGTCATAGCTGTTTTTCCTATTTTTCTAGACACTACGGGTTCAATGACAAATGGTCCAATGCCTATTGCAAGTTCAGAAAGTTTAATGGCGGCATCTTGATAAGCAAAAGTAAAATCACAAGCCGAAGCTAAACCAACCCCACCACCAACTGCTTTTCCTTGAATTTTTCCAATAATTATTTTAGAGCATTTGCGCATGGCATTGATTACATCAGCAAAGCCAGAAAAAAATTGTTTTCCAGTTTCAAAATCAGTGATGGAAAGCAATTCTTCAAAAGAAGCACCAGCACAAAAAGTTTTGCCTTCGCTTTGCAGAATGATTACATTGACATCATTATCACCACTCAAGGCGTTTAACTCCTCTGTTAGTCTTTGCAGTAAATTACTAGGAAAAGAATTACTCGTGGGATGACTGAAGGTAATAGTCGCGATGAAGTTTTCAATTTGAATTTCAATAAATCCGTTAGAATTTTCAGTTGACATAAAAATTTATTTGATGTAAATATAAGAAATAAAAAAACCATCAAGTTTTAAATCTGATGGTTTTTGTGTGGAGAAGATGGGACTCGAACCCACGACTTCTTGCCTGCCAGGCAAGCACTCTAACCAGCTGAGCTACATCCCCAAAAAAGGTGAAACAAATATATAATATTAAATAAATAAAAGACAAATGTAGTTACTCTTTATTTCCCGCTTTTTAAATCTTCGGCAACTTTTTCTAATTCCATATACCAATCTTCACCGAATTTTCGAATTAATGCTTCTTTCACAAATTTATAAACTGGAACTTCTAATTCTTTTCCCAATGAACATGCAGGATTACAAATATCCCAACGGTCATAATTAACAGCAGCAAACTCTGAAAATTCTTTTACGCGAATAGGATATAAATG
This sequence comes from Flavobacterium psychrophilum, assembly GCA_943325515.2. Lineage (GTDB taxonomy): Bacteria > Bacteroidota > Bacteroidia > Flavobacteriales > Flavobacteriaceae > Flavobacterium > Flavobacterium psychrophilum_R. The sequence continues at coordinate 18,647 of CALPPS020000018.1, read as the reverse complement.
ACAAGAAACAGGTTTTTTCCAATCTATAATCCCTTGGTTGTAGGCTTGTTCAATGCCACAAAGCGCTGTTTTTCCATCAAATATAACATAAGCGCAATCTTTATTGTCTATCAATGGGGTTTCTAAATCTTGATCGGTTCCAACAACCCAAGTGCCTAATCTTTCAATAGCTTCAATACCTTCTTTGCGCAAAAAGGGTTTTACTTTTGGATAGATTTCTTCCAAAATTTTAGTTTCATCTTTAGTCAAAGGAGCGCCAGCATCGCCATCAACACAGCAAGCACCATGACAAGCCGAAAGATTACACACAAAATCTTTTTCGAGTATATCTTCAGAAACTATTGTTTTTCCTAATTGAAACATATAAATATAATTTATACAAAGGTAAAATCTTAAAACGCATTTTAGTTCAACTCATGTTAATTTATTTTGTGGCTAATGTTAAAGACTATATAAATAAACTTAAAATTTGTATGTTTGTTTTATTAAACTTTGCTGATGAAAATTTTTACTACTATTCTTATTTTACTTGCGATTTCGTTAATACTTGTCAATGTTTTTCTAATTGATTTTAATAAACCTCTCGAAGGCAATAGTATGATTGCTCTTATTGGAGTGTCTGCTTCTTTTTGTGCGGTTTTAATTCTTTTGATTTTTAGAATGTCAAAAAAAATCGAAGAAAAACTTAAAGGCTAATTCATGTTTGATGTTTTAATTATTGGCGGAGGAGTTTCGGGCATGTCTTGTGCTTTGGTTTTAGGTTCAGCGCATAAAATGTCTTTCGTTTCCGATAAAAAAATCGGAATCATCACGCATCAAAAAGCATCTTCTCTTCGGGATGCTCTTTTTAACAATGCCTATGGAATCCCTCGTGGGAAATTAGGTGCCGATTTGTTGACAGAAAGTGTTGATCAATTGGAACAATTGTATCCACATGTTATTCAAATTCCCGATGAAAAAGTTATAAAAATTGATGATACAGCAGGAAATTTTATGGTTATTACTAATAAAAATAGCTATCAAACAAAAATAGTTGTCCTCAGTATTGGTGCAGGAAATCCTTTTATCATTGAAGGATTAGAAGAATTTGTAGTCCCTCACCAAAAAGTAATTCCAGAAAAAAACAGAATTCAATTAAAAAATAATGACCACAAAGTTGCCGAAGGCATATATGTTACTGGAACTCTAGCAGGTTGGAGAAGCCAATTGGCTATTGCTGCCGGAAGTGGTGCTGCTGTGGCGACTGATGTACTAACCCTTTGGAATAATGGCATTCATGTGCAAGTGCATGATAGCATTAGAAAATAGTCTTATTTCACTATCACTTTAAGCATTGGATCATCTTTCAATATGATTTGAAAATATTGATTTTCACTAAATAATTGTCGAGCAAATTCTGCTGTGATATACTTTTTAACTAATTTTTTATTATTTTCCAATTTCATTTCCAAACCAGCGTCTTTCAGGTAGCTTTCTAATTTTAGAATATAGCTTTCGTCTTTTTGCATTTTGGCCAAAAACTGTTGGTATTTCAATACTTTAAAATTATTTCGGTTGCTGTCTAATAGTTCAAAAACAAAATGTCCTATTACACCAGAATTTAAAATGTAGGCCAAACTTTCGTCTCCTTTTTTTACTTCAAGCGGCACAAAAATATCGGGAACAATTCCACCGCCACCATAAACTGTTCTTCCTTTTTTGGTTTTAAATTTTAGAGAATCGGCAATTTTTATTTTCCCTTTGCTATATAATTCACCACTTTCAAAACGGGATTCAACGTCATTACTATAAGCTTCAGCTTCTCCTTTTACATAAGGTTTTTGAATAGAACGACCGCTTGGCGTATAATATCTTGCTGTTGTCAATCGAACTGCGGAACCATCTTCAAAATCTATTTCGCGTTGCACTAATCCTTTGCCAAAAGAACGACGTCCAACTATTATTCCTCTGTCATTATCTTGAATAGCACCAGCTAAAATCTCACTAGCTGAAGCTGAGTTTTCATCAATCAACACATAAACTTTTCCGTTTTCAAAAATCCCTTCTTCAGTGGCAAAAGTTTTATGGATAATTGCTTTTTTATTTTTGGTGAAGACAATAAGTTCTTTATCTTTTAATAGTTCGTCTGCAACTGCAACAGCTTTCTCTAAATATCCGCCACCGTTGTCTCGCAAATCAATAATTAAAGTTTTAGCACCTTGTTTCTTAATTTTTTCTAATCCCAAAAGGAATTCACCATAAGTATTCTCAGCAAAACGATTGATTTTTATATAACCTGTTGTTGCGTTCAACATTAAATAGGTGTCTACACTTTTTATAGGAACTACTTCCCGTTCAACAAGAATTTTTATTTTTTTATTGGTGCTTTTTCTATAAATAGTGAGCAAAACACTGCTTCCCTCTTCACCTTTTAACTTGTTATATAAACTATCTGTTGGTAGTTTTCGTCCAAATAGTTTCGTTTTATCCGCAAACAGAATTCGGTCACCAGCAAGTATTCCTGCTTTTGTTGCCGGACCATTTTCTAATGGTTTTACAACAGTAACCGTATCCTTATACATATAAAAGTTTACACCAATACCCACAAAATCACCTTTCATCAACTCGGCTTCAGAGGATTGTTCGTTTGGTGGAATATAAACAGAATGAGGATCAAGTTTTCCTAAAATACTATTGACCGTTACATCTACAATGGAATCCGAATTGACATCATCTACATACTCGTTATTGATAAAATCGATTAATTTGTCGATTTTGACTTTACTTGAGTTTTGTTTTGAAAGAGTGGCTTTTGGAAAATTAATTAAACCCCCAATAGTTATTCCTAAGCCAACACAAGAGAACAATAATAAGGGCAAATATTTATCCTTAGTTTTCATCTATTCTAAATCTTCGAGTTGATGAACTTCAATACCTGCTTTGACTAAAAAATCTAATCCAGAAGTGTCGCGATATCCACGCTGAAAAACCACCCGTTTAATGCCTGATTGGTGAATGAGTTTACTACACTCTTTGCAAGGAGAAAGAGTGATATATAAGGTTGCATTTTCACAAGTTTGAGTGGAACGAGCCACTTTAGAAATTGCGTTGGCTTCTGCATGAAGCACATACCATTGTGTTAGTCCTTCTTCGTCTTCGCAACAATTTTCAAAACCAGAAGGGGTTCCGTTATAACCGTCAGAAATTATCATTCGGTCACGAACAATGATGGCGCCAACTTGTTTGCGTTTGCAATAAGATAATTTGCTCCATTCGGAAGCAATTCTTAAATAGGCTTTGTCGTATTTTTTCTGTTTTGCTTCTTTCATAACAAAAAATCAAAAGGAGTTTCGTTTAGCCCTGATGGAAGGAAACGCCATGCGTAACGAACAGCAGGAAAAAGGTTGGCAAATATACCTAAACCATTCACTTCAAAATAATTATTTGTGCCAAATTTCATTTTGAAGTAAGATTGGAATTACAACTCCAACGATGAAGGCTGAAACGGTTAATGTCCAGTCACGTTTAGAGAATTTGAAGAGTGTTTGTATTATATATGCCAAGAGTAAAGAAAGAATGACAACAAAAATTTGTGCTACTTCTATGCCTAAAGCAAATTCGAAAAGTGGTAATAATTTATCTGTTGCTTTTCCTGGCAGAATACTATTAAAATAATTTGAAAACCCTAATCCATGAACAATTCCGAAGAAAACTGTAATAATTCCTATGAAAGTGATGGTGTTTTTCTTGCTAGATTTTCCTGAAAAAATAATGTTGTATAGCGCTGTCACAAGGATGGTTATTGGAATCAAAAATTCAACAATATTGGCTTTGATAGCAATAACATTAAAAACAGAAAGAAATAAAGCCAAAGTATGACCTAATGTAAAAAATGAAACTAAGATTAGAATTTGTTTCCAATTTTTAAATTCATAAGGAACAGTTAAGGCTAATAGAAATAAAACATGATCATAAGCACAAACATTGAGTACATGTTTTAATCCGATATTGAAGTATATCCAGAAATCTGACATTAGTTGATAAGTTTTTGTTACGTAAACATACGATTTTTTTGAAAGAAAATGTAAAAGGGCACTAAATTCATTTCAAAAAAAAGTGAAAATGACGTATATTTGTAATATAAAATATTCCAACTATGTCAATTTCAGATTTATTTGATAATGAGTTTAAAAGTAGAAACAAAGGTCATTTTTCAGCCATTGTTCGCGTAGCTACTGCAGATGGCGATATGACAAAAGACGAAAAAGAGTTTTTGGATAAACTAGCTGTTCGTCTTGAAATTTCTCCTGCAGAATATGAAGAAATTTTAGAAAATCCGTCTAAGTATCCTATCAATCCTCCCTATTTATATTCACAACGTTTAGAGCGATTGTATGATTTATCAAGGATGGTATATACGGATCATATATTGGGTCCAAAACAAAAATATATACTAGCTAAGTTTGCTTTAGCATTAGGGTTTACTCCAGGTAATGTAAATTATATTGTTGACAAAGCCTTGTCACTTTTGGTAATGAATGTAGATTTAGACACTTTCGTTTACGAAATGACACATATGAATAAATAAAAAATCTATAATTGTGATTTTTTTATTAGCAATACTTCGCCATAAATTCTTCAGCTTTTTTCACCATATTATAACTTCCACAGAAAAAAGGAACTCGTTGATGTAGTTCTGTAGGTTGAATCTCCATAATCCTGCCAAAACCATCTGTTGCTTTTCCGCCAGCTTGTTCTGTTATAAAAGCCATTGGGTTACATTCATACAATAAACGTAGTTTTCCATTAGGTGATTTGGAGCTTGTTGGATAAATATAAATACCACCTTTAATCATATTTCTATGAATATCAGAGACTAAACTTCCAATATATCTTGAAGTATAGGGTCTTTCTTCTTCCTCTAATTGACAATATTTTAAATAATCTTTTACCCCTTGAGGAAAGTGAACATAATTCCCTTCATTGATAGAATAGATTTTTCCATCTTTTGAAAATTGCATGTTTGGATGAGATAAATAAAATGTTCCAATAGCAGGATTTAAAGTAAAACCATTCACACCGTGACCTGTTGTATATACTAACATAGTTGAGGTTCCATAAATTACATAACCCGCAGCTACTTGATTAATTCCAGGTTGCAAAAAATCTTCAATGGTAACAGGAGTGCCAACAGGTGTAATTCTTCTGTAAACAGAAAAAATAGTTCCAACAGAAACATTAACATCAATATTACTAGAACCATCCAAAGGATCCATTAATACAATATATTTATTATTATTGCTTTTGTCCGAACCAGAAACAGTTATAAAATTATCATTTTCTTCTGAACCAATTCCACAAACAATTTCACGATTGATAAGTGTTTGAATAAAAATTTCATTAGCATAAACATCTAACTTTTGTTGGTCTTCGCCTTGGATATTTTGTTCTCCAACAGCACCAACAATATCGACTAAACCGGCTTTGTTTACTTTGTAATTAACTACTTTTGCCGCTAATCTTATAGAGTTGATAATTCGAGATAATTCTCCAGAAGAATATTGAAAAGCATTTTGATTTTCGATGATAAATTCACCTAAGGTTTTGTTGCGTTCTTCCATTAAGAAATCGTTGTGGTTGTGTGTGCAAATATCGATAAATTTGTGAAAGAAAAAATGTATTTTACCAAGAAATTATTAATTGTATTTTTGTTTCAAATTTTTAAAAAATGAATATCCGAAAAGGAGAAAAAAAAGATATAAAAGCAGTTCTTAAACTCATACAAGAATTGGCCACTTTTGAAAAAGAACCCGATGCTGTTGAGGTTACCATTACTGATTTAGAACGTGATGGTTTTGGCAAAAACCCTTTATTTTATACTTTTGTTGCAGAGGTTAATGACGAAATTGTTGGTATTGCTCTGTATTATTACAGGTATTCCACTTGGAAAGGAAAAACCATTCACTTGGAGGATTTAATTGTAAAAGAAAAAATGCGTGGCTCAGGTATTGGTTTTGCATTATATTCTGAGATTATAGCTCAAGGCAAAAGAGATAATGTTCGCCGCATAGAATGGGCAGTTTTAGATTGGAATACTCCGGCTATAGATTTCTATAAAAAATCGGGTGCAAAAGTTTTAGATGATTGGCGGGTAGCACAAATGGATGAAAATGGAATAAATAAATTTTTATATAAACAATAGAAACAAGAAGCAAGAAGCAAAATCGCTTTTCTTTAAGATCAAAATAACTAAAAGTCAAACCTCTTGGCTCTTTCTTCTAAAACGAGAAATATGAGAATATTTAAATTTGGTGGCGCTTCTGTGAAAGATGCCGATGGAATAAAAAATGTGTTTAATGTGTTAGAAAAAGTAGGTCACCAGGACACACTTTTGGTGATTTCTGCGATGGGAAAAACTACCAATGCACTTGAATTGGTTATCAAAAATTATTTTGATAAATCAAATGAGTTGCATTCTTCACTTCAAGATGTTAGAAAGTACCACAATCAAATTTTATTGGATTTATTTGTTGATGAAGAAAACGATGTGTTTTATGCTGTCAATAGTCATTTTGCCGATTTAGAATATTTTTTACGCAGTAATAAATCACCCAATTATAATTTTGTTTATGACCAAGTAGTTTGCTACGGAGAGATTATATCTACAACTATTATTAGCCATTATTTCAATCATGCGGGTTTAAAAAACAATTGGATTGATGTTCGAAATTTTATCAAAACAGATAAAAATTATCGTGATGCCGATGTCGATTGGGGAAAAACTCAGCAATTCATTTCAAAAGGGGTAAAGAAAAAATCACTCAATATTACCCAAGGATTTTTGGGTTCAGATGAAAATAACTTTACCACAACATTAGGTCGTGAAGGATCTGATTACACAGCGGCAATTTTTGCTTATTGTTTGAATGCCGAAAGTGTAACCATTTGGAAAGATGTTCCTGGCGTAATGAATGCCGATCCAAGATTTTTTGAAAATGCCATTTTGTTAAACCAAATTTCTTATCGCGAAGCTATAGAACTGGCGTTTTATGGTGCATCTGTTATTCATCCAAAAACACTGCAGCCACTTCAGAAAAAAGAGATTCCACTTTTCGTAAAATCGTTTATCAATCCCTTATTACCTGGAACAAGTGTTTCAAAAGGGAAAGATTTAGAGCCGCAAACGCCTTGCTTTATTGTTAAAAAAGGACAATTGTTACTATCGTTATCTTCTATTGATTTTTCTTTCATCATGGAAGAAAATATCAGCGAAATATTTTTATTACTACATCACTATAAAATCAAAACAAGTTTAATTCAAAATTCAGCCATTAGTTTTTCAGTTTGTGTGGAAGATAAATTTGGCAATTTTAATGAATTGAAAACTATCTTATCCAAAAAATTCAAGGTGTCTTACAACGAAAATGTATCGCTATACACCATTAGACATTTTGATGAAAAAGCAGCTAAAACTGTTGAAAAAGACAAGACGGTTTTATTGAAACAAATCTCAAGAGAGACCATGCAAATAGTCACTAAAGAATAGGAAACGTATACTCAAAACTGTATTTTTACGTTTATAATATGTATGCTAAAAAAACTTTTTTTATTGTTGTTCCTCGTTGTCTTTTCCAAGCTCTCGGCTCAGGAAATCAAATCTTTGTATCAAACTAAAAAGGTTGCTGTTACCAAAGACACTATCAAGATTGAAAATGTAAGCATCAGTCCGAGTTTTTTTAAACTGCAAACAATAGAAGGAAAAGAAGTAGACACTACTCACTATAAAGTTGATTTCAAAACAGGAAAACTAGTTTTAAAAACCGAATTTTTTTCAAAAGATAGTTTAACGATACGTTATTTTAAATATCCTGAATATTTAACCAAAACCTATAGCATTTACGATCAAGACAGAGTGGTTGTCAACGAAACCGGAAATCTTTATAAAGTAAATCGTTCGGTTAAAAAATTTGTGCCTTTTGATGGCTTGAATACTTCGGGAAGCATTACACGAGGGGTCACCATTGGAAACAATCAAAACACTTCTGTTTCATCTAATCTTGATTTACAAATCACAGGGAAAATATCGGATAAAGTTTCACTTCGAGCCTCAATTCAAGATAGTAATATTCCTTTGCAAGACGGAGGGTATTCACAGAAGCTAGATGAATTTGATCAAATTTTCATGGAACTTTTTACCGATAAATGGAATATTCGTGCTGGCGATTTATTTATTGAAAATAGACAGTCTCGATTTCTGAATTTCAACAAAAAAGTACAAGGGCTTTCTACGCATTTTACTTTTGGTGGGGATGATAATAAAACAGATGTTTTTGCAGCGGGAGCTTTGGTTCGAGGGCAATATGCCAAAAGCTCATTTACAGGACAAGAAGGAAATCAAGGCCCCTATAAATTGCGTGGCAATAATGGTGAATTGTATGTTTTGGTGATTTCAGGTTCCGAGCGAGTATATGTAAATGGGATTTTGAAAAAAAGAGGCGAAAATAATGACTATAGTATTGATTACAACGCTGGTGAAATAACGTTTACTTCCCTTTTTCCCATTACATCGGAAATGAGAATTGTGATTGAATACCAATATTCCGATAGGAATTATACTCGATTTGTGACTTATGCTGGAGCCAATCACGAGGCAAAAACATGGAGTCTTGGCGGCTATTTATATTCTGAAAATGATCTAAAAAACCAACCTTTGCAACAAAATTTAACTTCGGAACAAGCCACTATTTTGAGCGATGCAGGAGATAATATCAACTTGATGAACGCACCATCGGCCTACTTAGATACCTATTCTGAAAATAAAATTTTGTATAAAAAAATTATAGTAAACGGAGTAACTGCTTTTGAATATTCTAATGTTTCTATAGATGAGTTATACAACGTTAAATTCGCATTCGTAGGCAATAATCTTGGGAATTATATACTGATAAATTCCTCTGCTATTGGAAAAATTTATCAATATGTTGAACCCGTATTAGGCATTCCTCAAGGAAATTATGAACCTATAACTCGATTAGTTGCACCAACCAAAATTCAAATTGCGACCGTTTTAGGAAAATACAATCCGAGTGAGAAAACCACTTTTGACTTTGAAATAGGGATAAGTAATAATGACCAAAATTTATTTTCTTCCATAGACGACAACAACAATAAAGGTACTGCAGGTAAGTTAAATTACAAAAAAAGATTACTTACTAAAAATTGGCAAATAGATGCCTTTGGAAATTATCAATATGTGCAAGAAAATTTCAAAACCATTGAGAGATTATTCAATATTGAGTTCAATCGCGATTGGAATTTAACCACTTTTTCTGGCAATCAAAGTTTATTGATAAACGGTTTGGATTTTATATTACCCCAAAAAGGAAAATTGACCTATCAATTTGAAAAATTAGATTTTTCCAAAAACTTTTCCGGGAATCGTCATCTTATAAATGCTTTTTTTGCCCTTAATAATTTTAATATTATTCAAAATACAAGTCTTTTAAAAAGCGAAGGGAGTTATGCTTCTTCTACCTTTATTAGAAACCAATCTCAAGCACGATATCAATTCAAAAAAAATTGGATTGGAAGTAGTTTGCGTATAGAAAACAACAAAGAAAGATTGGTTGCCACTAATCAATTATCAGCTTTGAGCCAAAGATTTTCAGAATATGGAGCTTTTGTTGGTCGAGGTGATAGTACAAAGGTTTTTTTAGAACTTGGTTATTTACAGCGTGTAAATGATAGTTTACAAAACGGATTTTTGCAAAAAGTAAATACCTCAAAATCGTATTATTTAAAATCAAAATTGTTGCAAACCAAGAAAAGCGATTTGTCATTATTTATCAACTATAGAAATTTAAAATATGAAGACAATAGTAGAAACAATGAACCTTCACTAAACTCAAGATTATTATATAATGATCAATATTTCAAACAGTTTATTCAAGTTACTTCGGCTTATGAAACCACTTCTGGAACTATTGCGCAACAGGAATTTACTTATCTTGAAGTACAACCCGGACAAGGAGTTTATACTTGGAATGATTATAATGGCAACGGAATTCAGGAGTTGCAAGAGTTTGAAGTAGCGCCATTTCCAGATCAAGCTAAGTATGTTCGGGTGTTTTTGCCTAACCAAATTTTTGTAAAATCACATCAAAATAAATTTTCACAATCCTTGACCTTAAATCCTTCGCAATGGCAAAATGAAGTTGGATTGAAAAAAGTCTTATCTCATTTTTATAATCAAACCTCTTTTTTGATAGAAAGAAAAATTAAGCGAAATGGAGATAATTTCGATTTAAATCCTTTTTCAAAATCTGATGACAATATGTTGGGATTAAATACCAGTTTTAGGAATAGTTTGTTTTATAACCGCGGAAGGCAGAAGCATTCGGTAACCTTTACAATCATTGGCAATCAACTTAAGAATCTGCTTTCGGTCGGCTCACAAGAAAGTATTAACAGAAAACTTCAGTTACAATATACACATCTGTTAAAAAAAACCTGGCTCTTTTCTTTTGCAACAGAATTAGCGAAGTCTGATTTGCTTTCTGAAAACTACAGCAGCAAGAATTTTGAGGTAAGAAGTAATCAAATCAATCCCAAGATTGCTTATTTGTTTAATAAAAATGCGAGTTGGGATATTTTTTACGAATTTGAAAACAAAGAAAATCTAATTGGTGATTCAGAAAAATTGGTTCAAAATCGCTTTGGAACTTCATTTTCCTATGCCAGTGAAAAAGAGTTTACTATGAATGGAGAATTTTCATTATATCAAAACAAATTTAATGGTGATGTTCAATCTCCAGTTGCTTTTCAGATGCTAGAAGGATTACAACCAGGAAAAAACATGACTTGGCGATTGTTGTTGCAAAAAAAATTAACCGGTTTTTTAGACATCAATATTAATTATCAAGGAAGAAAAACAGATACTAGTCAAACTATTCATACAGGCAATGTTCAATTGAGAGCTTATTTTTAATTTAAATTAATTTTTAGGTCAAAACGGTGTATTTTTAGGTCTAAAAAATCTGTTTTCAGAATATTAAAAAAGGTAAAATTTTAGCATCAGTAAATTCTTAACCTCCTTATTTTTGGGGCTTTTTTTAATCTTTAATTTTTTTAAAATACTGATTTACAGTAAATTAAAAAATAAATTAAACTTACGCCAAAAGTCTTAATTTGTTAAAAACTAGAGCCTATTGTGAATAAGTTTAACTTTCTTATTACATTTCATTTGACAATCTTTGTAAAATACAGATTTAAATAAAAATCGACTTAAATTCCAAAACAAATTCAATATGGCAACTATCGAACCAATTTTAAAAGAAAACAAAGATCGCTTCGTGATTTTTCCTATCAAACACCAAGACATTTGGGAATGGTATAAAAAAATGGAAGCTAGTTTTTGGACAGCTGAAGAAATTGATTTGCACCAAGATTTGTCTGATTGGGAAAATAAACTAAATAACGAAGAAAAATATTTTATCAAACATATTTTGGCATTTTTTGCTGCTTCTGACGGTATCGTAAACGAAAACTTAGCTGAAAACTTCGTAAATGAAGTGCAATATCCAGAAGCAAAATTCTTTTATGGTTTTCAAATTATGATGGAAAATATTCATAGCGAAACGTATTCGTTATTAATAGATACCTATGTAAAAGACGAAGCAGAGAAAGCACAATTATTTAATGCTTTAGAAGTTTTTCCAGCTATCAAGAAAAAAGCAGAGTGGGCTTTGAAATGGATAGCATCTGACTCCTTTGCCGAAAGATTAATTGCTTTTGCAGCCGTAGAAGGCATCTTTTTTTCTGGAGCATTCTGTTCTATTTACTGGTTGAAAAAGCGTGGTTTAATGCCAGGATTAACATTTTCAAATGAGTTAATTTCTCGCGACGAAGGCGTTCACTGCGACTTTGCTGTGCATTTGCATAACCACCATTTGGTGAATAAAGTGTCCAAAGCCAGAATTACCGAAATAATTACGGATGCTCTAAATATCGAAAGAGAGTTTATAACTGAATCATTACCTGTGAGTTTGATAGGAATGAATGCTACTTTGATGACACAGTATTTAGAATTTGTTGCAGATAGATTACTAGTAGAATTAGGATGCAAACGCATGTATAACTCTAGCAATCCGTTTGATTTTATGGATATGATTTCGTTACAAGGAAAAACTAATTTCTTTGAAAAACGTGTGGCAGAATACCAAAAAGCAGGTGTAATGAACACCGATTCGGAAGCAAGTAAAATTACTTTCGACGCCGATTTCTAATTTGAAAATTTGAAGATTAGGAAATTTGAAAATGCCGACAAAGCATTGAAAATATTAAAATCTTCAGATTTCAAAGAAAATAAGATTTGAATTTTTGCTGAAAATTAATTTTCAAAACTTCAAATTACCAAATTTTCAAATTAATACAAATAAACCGAAATAGGGAAGGGATTTTCTATTTCACAAAAAACAAAAATTATGTACGTAGTAAAAAGAGATGGCCACAAAGAGCCAGTAATGTTCGACAAAATCACGGATAGAATTAAAAAACTATGCTATGGTTTAAACGATTTGGTAGATGCTGTAAAAGTGGCAATGAGAGTAATTGAAGGATTATATGATGGTGTTACTACGTCAGAATTAGATAATCTAGCCGCAGAAACAGCCGCTTCCATGACCATTGCACATCCTGATTATGCTCAGTTAGCGGCAAGAATAGCGATTTCAAATTTACATAAAAACACCAACAAATCGTTCTCAGAAACGATGAGCGAAATGTATTTTTATGTAAATCCTAGAACCAATCAAAAAGCTCCATTACTTTCAGAAGAAGTACATAACGTAATTCAAGAAAACGCAGCGTTTTTAAACTCTCATATCATATATAATCGTGATTTCAATTACGATTACTTCGGTTTCAAAACATTAGAACGCTCCTATTTATTAAAAATCAATGGAAAAATCGTGGAGCGTCCACAACATATGTTGATGCGTGTTTCGGTTGGAATCCATTTAAACGATTTAGATGCTGTTATTGAGACCTACGACTTAATGTCGAAAAAATTCTTCACACATGCTACCCCAACCTTATTCAATGCTGGAACTCCAAAACCACAAATGTCATCCTGTTTCTTGTTATCCATGAAAGATGATAGCATTGATGGAATTTATGACACGTTGAAATCAACGGCAAAAATTTCACAATCGGCAGGTGGAATTGGCTTATCAATTCACAACGTGCGCGCAACTGGATCTTATATTCGTGGGACAAACGGTACCTCAAACGGAATTGTTCCGATGTTGCGTGTGTTCAATGACACAGCACGTTATGTAGATCAAGGTGGTGGAAAACGTAAAGGAAGTTTCGCTATTTATCTGGAAACTTGGCATGCTGATATTTTTGAATTCTTAGATTTAAAAAAGAATACTGGTAAAGAAGAAATGCGTGCACGTGACTTATTCTTCGCAATGTGGACATCCGATTTATTTATGAAGCGCGTAGAGCAAGACATACATTGGACTTTAATGTGTCCTAACGAATGTCCAGGTTTATATGATGTTTACGGAGACGAATTTGAAGCATTATATACTTCTTACGAAGCACAAGGAAAAGGAAGAAAGACAGTTAGAGCTCGTGAACTTTGGGAGAAAATCTTAGAATCACAAATCGAAACGGGAACACCATACATGTTGTATAAAGATGCAGCGAATAGAAAATCAAACCAAAAGAATTTGGGGACTATACGTTCGTCTAACTTGTGCACTGAAATCATGGAGTATACTTCTGAAGATGAAATTGCAGTTTGTAATTTGGCTTCAATTTCCTTACCTATGTTTATTGATAACGGACAATTCAACCACGAATTGTTATTCAATGTGACTAAGCGAGTTACACGAAACTTAAATAAAGTAATCGATAGAAATTACTATCCAGTAAAAGAAGCAGAAAACTCTAATATGCGTCATCGTCCTGTGGGATTGGGTGTACAAGGTTTAGCAGATGCTTTCATTTTATTAAGAATGCCATTTACTAGTGATGAAGCTAAACAATTAAACCAAGAAATATTCGAAACTTTATACTTTGCCGCTGTAACCGCATCTATGGAAATGGCAAAAGAAGAAGGACCCTATTCAAGCTTTAAAGGTTCGCCAATTTCAGAAGGATTATTTCAACACAACCTTTGGAACATCAAAGATGAGGAATTATCAGGAAGATGGGATTGGGCTTCATTAAGAAAACAAGTGGTAAAACATGGAGTGAGAAACTCGTTATTGGTAGCACCAATGCCAACCGCTTCTACTTCTCAGATTTTAGGTAATAACGAAGCTTTCGAACCTTATACTTCTAACATATATACTCGTCGTGTATTATCTGGAGAGTTTATTGTGGTTAACAAACATCTATTAGAAGACCTTGTAAATCTTGGTTTGTGGACAGAAGAATTGAAACAAGAATTAATGAGAGAAAATGGTTCGGTTCAAGGTTTGAATATTCCGGATGATTTAAAAGAACTATACAAAACTGTTTGGGAAATGTCTATGAAAGATATAATTGATATGTCGCGTCACAGAGGTTATTTCATTGACCAATCACAATCGTTGAACTTATTTATGCAAGATGCCAATTATGCTAAATTGACTTCGATGCATTTCTACGCATGGAAAAGCGGCTTAAAAACAGGTATGTATTACTTAAGAACTAAAGCGGCTGTTGATGCTATCAAATTTACGCTGAACAACGATAAAACAGCAGAACCTGCCATAATAGACAAACCAGCTGCTGTAGCAGTAGAAGTTGTAGCGCCAGTTGAAAACGGAGAAATGACCGCGGAAGATTTTGCCGCAATGGTAGAAAGAGCAAGAAACGCTGCAGGAACTGGTGGAGATGATTGTGAAATGTGTGGTTCTTAATTTGAAAATAGAGTACAGAATTTAAAATAAAGAAATACAGCTATCACTTGATGGCTGTTTTCATTTTAACTACTTTTGAGAACATTAATATAAGCATCATGTCAAAAGAAAAAGGAGTGTATACCGGCATCATAGAAAAAGACCAAAATGGCAACTATTTTTGTGGTGAATATTTATTGGATTATAAATACACTGAAGCTGGTTTCAAACTCGGAGATGAAATCAATATCAAGTCGGTAATTGCAAATCCAAGCGACAAAAGTTACAATCAATATCCAAAGAAATCGAGAAATTTCTTTTTGGCTAACCAAAAGGAATAAAAATAACTATGCAAGATAATAGTAAAAGACAATTTTATGTTTCTCAAGACATTTATGCTTCACTCAGTCAACGCTTTTTGAATTTATTGATTGATACACTGATGGAACTCCTATTGTTTTTTATTTTGCTAGTTTTCATCGCTGCCAATATAGAAGCTACTAGAGAAAAGGCCTTTATAAATAATTTAGGAACCAATACTATTTTGCAATATACCATTACAACAAGCATTGCTTTATTGTATTACAATATTTGTGAAATATTTACAGCAAGAACGGTTGGTAAATATTTCACCCAAACCATAGTAGTGGATGAAAATGGTGAAAAACCCAACCACGAAACCATTTTAATTCGTTCCTTATGTCGCTTAATTCCATTTAATGCTTTTTCATTTTTAGGCATTTCAGGGAGAGGTTGGCACGACACCATTTCAAAAACCTATGTGGTGAACAAAAAATTACTAGCAGAAAAGAAACGTTTATTTTATGCTTCGACACTAAATGAAAATGATAATAGTGATAATTGAACTCCTCAAAACCACTTCGAATAAGGAAGAATTTGTACCCAAAGTAGCCAAAAAAAGCGCCTATATTTTGTCTATACAAAGAGGTAAAGCGTTGCCAATAGTATTTGCATGAAAAAAGATTTAAAATAAATGTATCTTTGATTTATAAATCCTAATTCTACAATTCCTAAATCTTAAATCAATATGACCTGGGAACAACTTTTATCTCTAAAACGCCAAGGCGATACTAGCAAAAGGCTCCGCATAGAACAAGACGACACGCGTCTCGGCTTTGAAGTTGATTACGACAGAATTATCTTTTCGTCTGCTTTTCGTAGTTTACAAGATAAAACTCAAGTTATTCCATTGTCTAAAACTGATTTTGTGCATACAAGGCTAACTCACAGTTTGGAAGTTTCGGTTGTTGGTCGTTCCATAGGTAGATTAGTGGGAAAAAAAATAATAGAAAAATACCCGCATCTCAAAGAAATTCATGGGTATCACATGAATGATTTTGGAGCTATAGTGGCAGCAGCAGCTTTGGCTCATGATATTGGCAATCCTCCATTTGGACATTCAGGAGAGAAGGCTATTGGCGAATATTTTTCTATTGGTAAAGGACAACAATACAAAGACCAACTCAGTCCAAAACAATGGCAAGATTTAATCGATTTTGAAGGCAATGCTAATGGTTTTTCGGTGTTGACAAGTTCACGTCCAGGCATTGAAGGAAGTTTGCGTTTGTCTTATGCTACGCTTGGTGCTTTTACCAAATATCCCAAAGAAAGTTTACCCAAAAAACCAACCAAAAACATAGCCGATAAAAAATATGGTTTCTTCCAATCGGATAAGGACTTCTTTAAAGAAGTAGCCGAAGAACTGGGCATGATTTCCAATAAAACAGGAGAAGATATTGGTTACGAACGCCATCCGTTGGCTTTTTTGGTCGAAGCAGCTGATGATATTTGTTATACCATTATTGATTTTGAAGATGGTATCAATCTCGGTTTGGTTTCCGAAGATTTTGCTTTGGAATATTTAATTAAACTCGTCAAAGACACAATTGATACTGCAAAATACCAAACCCTGACTACCAAAGAAGACCGCATCAGTTATTTGCGTGCTTTGGCAATAGGAAATCTTATTAACGATGCGGTTCGTGTATTTATAGAAAATGAAGAAGTAATTCTGAAAGGTGAATTCCATTTTGCCTTAACAGATAAGAGCAAGTACAAAGCCCAAATGGACGACATTATCAAGCTCAGCGTAAAGAACATTTACCAAAGCCGTGAAGTCATCGAAAAAGAACTTTCGGGTTACCAAATCATCAATATATTATTGGATAAATTCATAACGGCCTACAACAACAATCACGAGGGAAAAGCCACGAATTACGACAAATTACTGTTGAAAATCTTGCCCGAAAAACACCATCTAGAAAAGGAGAATCTCTACGACCGATTGTTACACATTTGTCATTTCATCTCTATGTTAACGGATGGAAAAGCGGTGCAGTTGCATAAAATTGTTACGGCTTAATCTTCGTACTCTTCTTCCTCAAGCAATCCTGTGAATAGTAATCGCAACCCATCAACATCAATGTTGCAGAATTGCTGCAACTCGTCAATCGTACCGTGTTCAATAAAATAATCAGGCACACCGCAAAGGAAAATCTCGTTTATATAATCATTCTTAGCTGCAAACTCAAGAACAGCACTACCAAAACCACCAGTAGTAACACCATCTTCAACGGTAATAATGGTGGAGAATTTATCACAAATTTTGTGTAATTTCTTGTCATCTAAAGGTTTTACAAAACCAAAATGATAATGGGCAAAATGATCATCATCTTCCATTTCATTTAATGCATTAGTTACATTCTCTGCAATTGTTCCTGTAGAAAGTATGGCTACTTTTTTACCTTTTTTAAGTTTTAAAGCTTTTCCTATTTCTATCTTCTGAAAATCAGTTGGGAATTTCCAATCGGCATTTTTTCCTCGACCACGTGGGTAACGAATGGCTATTGGATGTTTCAATCCCAACGAAGCGGTGTATAAAATATTTTGTAAATCAAGTTCGTCTTTTGGAGCAAACACAATCATATTTGGAATGCAACGCAAATAAGCCAAATCAAAAACACCATGATGTGTTGCACCATCTTCGCCCACCAAACCGGCGCGATCCAAACAGAAAATTACCGGTAAATTCTGCAACGCTACATCGTGTATCACTTGGTCATAAGCGCGCTGAAGAAACGTTGAATAAATGTTGCAGAAAACAATCATGCCTTGGGTCGCCATTCCAGCCGAAAGTGTTACGGCATGTTGCTCAGCAATACCCACATCAAAAGCGCGTTCAGGAAAAGCATCCATCATAAACTTCATCGAACTACCGCTGGGCATTGCCGGTGTAATGCCAATAATATTGCGATTATTTTTAGCCAATTCAACTAAAGTTAACCCAAAAACATCTTGGAATTTTGGTGGCAGGTTTTCTTCTGATTTTTTATGAATTTTGCCAGTTAAAGCATCAAATTTTCCGGGCGCATGATATTTCACTTGGTCATCTTCGGCTTGTTGCAAGCCTTTGCCTTTTGTGGTGATGATGTGAAGAAACTTAGGGCCTTTTACTTTTTTTAACCGTTCTAATTCTTTGATTAATGTTGGCAAATCATGCCCGTCAATTGGACCAGAATAATCAAAGTTTAAGGATTTAATCATATTGTTCTGCTTTGGGTTTTTCCCTTCTTTAACAGCAGTCAAATAATTTTTTAATGCCCCAACACTTGGGTCAATACCAATAGCATTATCGTTAAGAATAACCAATAAATCAGCATCAGTAACTCCAGCATGATTTAACCCTTCAAAGGCCATTCCGCTGGCAATAGAAGCATCGCCTATTACTGCTATATGATGTTTATTTTCACCTTT
>CALPPS020000017.1 GCA_943325515.2 Flavobacterium psychrophilum | reverse complement strand
ATCTATATCGCGCAGGGTAGCCACTATAGCGCTTACTTTTCGCATTGGGTAATTCCTAGCGGCACTAATATAGTCATTCACAAAAAAAGGATTTACTCTTAATGCTTTTGCTACATTGGCTGGTGATTTATCTTTCAGTCCATGATAGTGTAACAAGCTCGAGAAAAATGAAAACACTTGTCCGTTGACCAACACCATTGGGTTTTCTTTTTGGTTTTGAGAAAAATATTCTGCTATTTGATAAGCCCTAAACTGGTTGGCATCGCCAATGGCTTTTCGGAATTCAAAGACATTAAAATCTTTACTAAAGCCAATGTTTTCTTCTATATGACTAGGCAAAATAGTACTACCTTTTGGCAAGATGATTTCGAGTTTGGTTAATTCGTTAGCTATTCGGCTTAGGTCATTGCCTAGAAAAGCTACTAGCATCGCATTGGCTTTGGGTTCTATTTTATAACCTCTGCCTTGCAGAACACGGTTAATCCACTGCCCTACTTGATTTTCATACATTTTTTTGCTTTCATAAACCAACCCGTGTTTATAAATGGTTTTGGCTATCTTCTTGCGTTTGTCAATGGTTTTATATTTATAGGCCATGACCAAAACCGTTGTAGGTTGAGGATTTTCGGCATAAGGTTCTAACTTATCAATTTCTTTAGCTAGATGTTGTGCTTCTTTTATTATAACTACTTGGCGCTCTGCCATCATTGGGTAGCGTTTGGCATTGGCTACAATATCATCAATAGTGGTGTCGCGACCATATAATACCATTTGGTTGAAACCTTTTTCTTCTTCTGTCAGTAAATTATTTTCTAGGTATTCAGTTATGCGATCAATATAATAGGGTTCCTCACCCATCAGAAAATAGATAGGTTTTATGTTACCAGCTTTTATATCGTTGATTATTTTAAGTACTTCGTCCAATTGAATTGAAGGGATTATGCGTTAATTTGATTATTTGTTAATAAAATCTGGAAGCTCAGACAAAAAAATATACTGCTCATTCTCAAAATCCATTTGACAAAAGTAGTGATTTACTCCATTAGTAACCATTAGGTATTTTGCTTTGAGTTTAAGATTGTAGCGTGCTATTTGGTCAAAGGTATTTTGGTCTATTTTTACTTCGGGTGCTTTACATTCTATCAACAAAAAAAAATCTCCATTGGGATGAAAAACAACAATATCATATCTTTTGTTTATATCATTAATTGTTATCAGTTTTTCAACATTAAGATATGATTTGGGGTAGTTCTTTTCTTGTAACAGAAATTGAATTGTGTGTTGTCTAACCCATTCTTCGGGTGTAAGAATGATAAATTTTTTCCTTATGTCATCAAAAATGGAGACTTTATTTTCACTATTTTTGAAGCGAAACGAATAAGAAGGAAAATTAAGTTTTTGCATTGAGCAAATTTATTGTCAAATAATCGAATAACCAAATTAAAGCCTAACCAAATAACCATTGAAAAAAATTGCTGTAGTCATACTAAATTGGAATGGAGCAAAACTGTTGGAGCAGTTCTTGCCTTTTGTGGTGAGGTATTCTGAAGAAGCAACGGTTTACGTAGTCGATAATGCTTCAACAGACTCTTCTGTTGAAATCATTACAACTCAATTTCCGAGTGTTAAGATTATTCAGAACGATGGAAATTATGGTTTTGCAACAGGTTATAATGTGGCGCTACAACAGGTAGAAGAAGACTATTATGCCTTAGTAAATTCGGATATAGAAGTTTCTGAAGGATGGCTTTCTCCTATACTATCTATTTTTGAAAAAGAGTCTTCTATAGGCATTATCCAACCGAAAATACTAGATTATAAACGCAGAGAGTATTTTGAGTATGCAGGCGCTGCTGGTGGTTTTATAGATCAGTTTGGGTATCCATTTTGCAGAGGCAGAATTTTTGATACTATTGAAAAAGACAATGGGCAATATGATGATGATAGAGAAATATTTTGGGCAAGTGGTGCTTGTTTTTTCATTAGAAAAGAAGTCTATCGAAAACTAAATGGTTTTGATGATGATTTTTTTGCACATCAGGAAGAAATTGACTTGTGTTGGCGCGCTTTTAATATGGGTTATATAGCAATGTATACTTCAAAATCGGTAGTGTACCATGTTGGCGGTGCTACACTAAACGAAAATAATCCTAAAAAGACATTTTTAAACTTTAGAAATTCTTTGTTAATGCTTACTAAGAATTTGCCCGAAAACAAATTGGTTCCTATTCTATTTGCAAGACTTTGTTTAGATGGTTTGGCAGGAATTCAATTTATTTTTAAAGGAAAATTTAAACATTGCGTTGCAATTTTGAAAGCTCATTTTCATTTTTATCATTTGATTAATAGCAATTTAAAGAAACGGAAAGGAAAAACCACTTGCCATTACTATCATAAAAAAAGTATCATTTATGATTATTTTATTAAGAACGGCACCGTTTTTGAACAGTGATTTTAACAAGAGTTTATCATTTGAATTGAAACTCTAAAACTAAAATAATTCGTACTTTTGTATAAATTTTAATTAAACTATCTATGAAAAAAGTATTTTTTGCACTTTCGTTAGTTGCCCTAACCCTTACCTCGTGTGGTACTAAGAAAAAAATTGCTGCTTTAGAAGCGCAAAACAAAGAATGTCAAGACTTATTGAATTCAACTACTGTTAAATTAAACTTGTGTTTATCTGAAAAAGATGCCCTTTCAAAACAGGCAGATTATTTAAAACAAAATAATACTGATTTAATTAACAACTCTAAAGAATTGACTGTCCTAACTACAAAAGGGGCACAAAATCTTGAAAAATCATTGGAAAGTTTAAAAGAGAAAGACCTTAAAATATCTCGACTGCAAGATGCTTTGACTAAGAAAGATAGTGTTACACTTGCTTTAGTAACAAGCTTAAAAAGCTCAGTTGGAATTTCTGATCCTGATATTGAAGTGAATGTAGAAAAAGGAGTGGTTTTTATATCTATAGCTGATAAATTATTATTCAAAAGTGGTAGTTTTACGGTAAGTGACAAAGCAAAAGAAGTGTTGGCTAAAGTAGCTAAAGTGATTAACAGTAGACCAACTTTTGAATGTATGGTAGAAGGTCATACTGATAATGTTCCGTTTACTGGTAATGCTATTTTACTTGACAACTGGGATTTAAGTGTAAAACGTTCTACGGCTATCGTAAGAGTATTAACTAAAGACTTAGGAGTAAAACCGTCTCAATTGATAGCAGCCGGAAGAAGTGAATTTATACCATTAGCAGATAATACAACTGCTGACAATAGAACTAAAAACAGAAGAACACGTGTCGTAATTTTACCAAAAATTGATGAATTCTACGATATGATTGAAAAAGAGATGAAGAATCAAAAACAATAGTTATTTTTAGAAAAAAGATAAAAGAAGCAAGAGCAAAGACTCTTATCAAAAAATGTCTCGAGAAATCGGGACTTTTTTTATGTATTAAATACTAAAATATATCTGGATCGCCCTTGCCTTCTCGAAGCACTATGGGTTCATAACCCGATAAATCGATAATGGTGGAACCAACGTTATCACCATAACCCCCATCGATAACTAAATCAACTTTGTTTTGCCATTTTTCAAAAATGAGTTCGGGGTCCGTGGAATACTCTAATACTTCATCATCATCATGGATAGAAGTTGACACAATTGGATTACCCAACATCCTAACGATTTCTATAGCAATATTATTATCGGGTACACGAATACCAACGGTTTTCTTTTTTCGAAATTCCTTTGGCAAATCATTGTTACCAGGGAGAATAAAAGTATATGGTCCAGGAAGTGCTCGTTTTAGTATTTTGAATGTTGCAGTATCAATTTGCTTTGCATAATCGGATAAATTACTCAAATCACTGCATACAAAAGAGAAATTAGCTTTCTCCAATTTGATGCCTTTTATTTTGGCAACACGTTCTAAGGCTTTCGAATTGGTAATATCGCATCCTAAACCATAGACGGTATCAGTAGGATAAATTATCAAACCACCATTACGCAACGCGTCTACTACTTTTTTGATAGCAGCTTCGTTGGGTTTGTCTTCGTATATTTTTATGAATTCGGCCATAATTAGAAAAAAATGAAAGAGAAAAGACTTATTCTCTAGTGTATTGATTACTATAATTATCTATTAGCAAAAATCTTATTTCTTTCGTCTTGCCTCTTGCTTCTTGTTTCTTGCATCTTGCTTCTCTCTTCTATCCAATGACATCCAACTTTGCAAATCGTAACAAGAGTTTCTTTATTCCGCCTACTTCAAATTTTATTTCGGCTTTTTTATCTGCGCCAATGCCTTCCATACTGATAATCTGTCCTTTGCCGAAGCGTTCATGCATTACGACATTGCCCAGGGCTAATTTGCTATCAAACAAATTTGTATTTGTTGGTGCATTGCCAACAGGTTTCAATTTACGAATATTTAGTGAAGAAACGGGTTCATCTCCATATTTTTTTGGGGGTATACCGTCAACTGGTTTTGCTAATCGCAATTTGGATTTATCAATGTCGCCAAAAATATCCAAGTCCATTGTTGGTTTATATCTATAACCACCATTGTCCACAGGATTAATATATTCCAAATACTCATCATTAATTTCTTCTATAAAACGTGATGGTTCGGCATCGGTTAATTTTCCCCAACGGTATCTTGATTGTGCATAGGTTAAATAAGCTTGATGCTCGGCGCGGGTTAACGCTACATAAAACAAACGACGTTCTTCTTCCAATTCGCTTCGAGTGTTCAAACTCATTGCGCTTGGGAATAAATCTTCTTCCAATCCAACAATAAAAACATTAGGAAACTCCAAACCTTTAGCCAAGTGAATCGTCATTAGTGCTACTCTGTCGTCATCGCCAGTGTCTTTGTCTAAATCGGTCGCGAGTGCCACATCCTCTAGGAATTCAGATAAAGCACCACGAGCACCATCAATTTCTCTTTGCCCTTCAATGAAGTCTTTGATACCGCCCATAAGGGTTTCAATATTCTCAATACGAGCAATACCTTCGGGTGTGGCATCTTTTTTTAGTTCTTGAACTAATCCTGTTTTCTTGGCAACATGCTCGGTCAAAACAAAAGCATCTTGTTGTTCGTTGATAACCTGAAAACTCTTAATCATCGTTACAAAATCTTCCAATTTTTGTTTGGTTCCCGTATTAAGTTTCAAATCAATTTTATCGATGTTTTCCATTACTTCAAAAATGGAACGCTTGTAGTGATTTGCAGCAACTGTAAGTTTTTCGATAGTAGTATCGCCAATTCCTCGTGCTGGATAATTGATAACCCGAACCAAAGCTTCTTCATCTTTTGGATTAATGACCAAGCGCAAATAACACAACACATCTTTAATTTCCTTTCGTTGATAAAACGACAAACCACCATAAATTCGATACGGAATATCACGCTTTCTCAACGCATCTTCCATAGCTCGTGATTGTGCATTGGTTCTGTATAAAATAGCAAATTGCCCGTTGAGCATTTGGTTGCGCATCTTTTGTTCAAAAATTTCCGCAGCCACAAAACGTCCTTCTTCTCCATCGGTAACACTCCGGTGGACTTTTATTTTGGAACCATAATCGTTGGCAGTCCAAACTACTTTATCCAACTTAGTTTTATTTTTATCTATAATCGAATTGGCAGCTTCTACTATGTTTTTTGTGGAACGATAGTTTTGCTCTAATCGATAGGTTTTTACATTGTCATAATCCTTTTGGAAGTTGAGAATGTTATTGATATTGGCACCACGGAAGGCATAGATACTCTGGGCATCATCGCCAACGACACAAATATTCTGAAATCTATCACTCAAAGCTCGAACAATCAAATACTGTGAATGGTTCGTGTCTTGGTACTCATCCACCAAAATGTATCGGAAACGGTCTTGGTATTTGGCCAAAACATCAGGGAAACGATTTAATAACTCGTTGGTTTTTAATAATAAATCATCAAAATCCATGGCGCCAGCTTTAAAGCATCTCTCCACATAATTGGCATAAATATCCCCCAAACGAGGTTTTTTGCTCATAGCATCGGCTTCTTGCAGTTCGGGATTGTTGAAGTATGCTTTTACAGTAATTAAGGAATTTTTATAGGATGATATTCTGCCTAAAATTTGTTTTGGTTTATAAATATCTTTATCCAATTGCATTTCTTTTATGATGGCCGAAATTAATCGGACACTATCTTGTGTGTCATAAATGGTAAAGTTGGAGGGATACCCTAGTTTGTCGGACTCGCTTCTCAGAATTCGAGCAAACACCGAGTGAAAGGTTCCCATCCAGAGGTTTTTGGCTTCGGCAGCACCCACAATATCGCCGATACGCTTTTTCATTTCGCGCGCTGCTTTGTTGGTAAAAGTCAAAGCCAAAATGTTAAAAGCATCCACACCCAAACTCATCAAATAGGCAATGCGGACAGTTAACACACGCGTTTTTCCTGAACCTGCACCTGCAATGATAATCATAGGTCCGTCTTTTTGATAAACAGGTTCTTGTTGGGCTTCGTTGAGTTGGGAAATATATTGTTGCATTTTTATTAAAGTGGCTGAGTCGCTGAGTTTAAAATCTTAAATTACAAATTTAACGTTACTAAACCTGAATTGCAATAGTGGTTTAAGTGTATTTCTATTATATTTGTCAACAATTTTAGTCTTTACTAATTATGCACACTGATAAACTTTTAGAATTAGCTTTTTACACGTTGCCTGCATTAATAACTGGTACTGTAGCCTATTATTTATTTGATAATTATTTTAAAGATCAACAAAATACAAGACGTTGGTTACTGCAAAAAGAAAACCAAAAGCAGTCTTTGCCAATGCGATTGCAAGCCTATGAAAGATTGGCTTTGTTTTTAGAACGTATTAATGCGGCTAAATTATTGATTAGAGTGGCGCCATTGAGCGACGATAAAAATGATTATGAGCGCTTATTGATACATCATATCGAACAAGAATATGAGCATAATTTGGCGCAACAAATTTATGTTTCTGAGGAATGTTGGACCATTATTACTACAGCCAAAAATACTACTATTCAAAACATCATGAAAACTAATATGAGTGAGAAAGTGGATAACGCTCATAAACTACGTGAAACTATTTTGAATGACATGTTGGAAAGTCAATCCTCAAGTAGTATTGCTTTAAGCTACTTGAAGAATGAAGTTAAAAATATCTTATAAAAATCCCAACCGAAGCTAGTAATTTTTATTTGAACTTACTTATACCTTCTTTTAGCCATGCTAGATATTCTTTAACATCTGGTGTATAGCTAATCGGTTCGTTTAGTTTTTGCTCGTTCAAATCGGTTAAAACATAATACGGTTGTGTGTTCGTTTTGTATCTAGTGATAACGAAATCAGTCCATTTATCACCAATGGTTACTATTTCTGAACCCGTAGATTTAGAGATAAACTGTTCATTTTTTGGTAATTCTCGCTTATCATCTACATATAATGAAATTAAAACCACATCATTTTTAAGATGGTGTAATACTTTTTCATCAGACCAGACATTGATTTCCATCTTACGACAATTAACGCAGGCATGTCCAGTAAAGTCTAACATGATAGGTTTTTTAACCTTTTTTGCATAAGCAAAACCTTTTTCATAGTCAGTGAACGTGATAATTCCATGTTCGCCAATTTTTGCACCATCGAGCAAATCTTGCTTATTTTCGGACGTGTTTCCAAAAAATCCCATTGGGCTTTCGCTATAGGTTTGTGGTGGTGGAAACGCACTGATTAATTTTAACGGCGCACCAAATAAACCCGGTATCATATAAACGGTAAAAGCTAAAACCAACAATCCGAGTGACAATCTTCCCACAGAAATATGCGTTAGTGGGCTATCATGTGGCGTTGTTATTTTGCCCAATAAATACAATGCCCAAGCTCCAAAAATGGCTATCCAAATGGCTAGAAAGACTTCTCTTTCTAATAAGTGTAATTGTAAAACCAAATCGGCATTGGATAGAAATTTAAAGGCAAGGGCTAGTTCCAAAAATCCAAGAGAAACTTTCACCGTGTTTAACCATCCACCCGATTTTGGTAGGGAATTCATCCAACTTGGAAACATAGCAAACAACATAAAAGGCAACGCTAGTGCGGATGAAAAACCAAGCATTCCAACAATTGGCGCAATACCGCCTTTTGAAGCTGACTCGACTAAAAGTGTTCCCACTATTGGTCCAGTACAAGAAAAGGAAACGATGGCTAAAGCCAATGCCATGAAAAGTATGCCAACAATTCCGCCTTTATCAGCTTGTTTGTCAACCTTGTTAGCCCAAGAATTCGGTAACATAATTTCAAATGCGCCCAAGAAAGAAACAGCAAAAACTACTAATAATAAAAAGAAAAACACGTTAAACCATGCATTGGTAGATAGTGCATTCAAAGCATCTGCACCAAAAATACCTGTGATTGCTAATCCTAAAACCACATAAATGGCAATGATAGAAATTCCATATAGTATTGCGTTTCGTTTGCCTTGAACTGGATTTTTACTTTGTTTGGTAAAAAAGCTTACTGTCATTGGGATCATAGGGAAAACACAAGGAGTTAACAGTGCCGCAAATCCACCGAAAAAAGCCAAAAAGAAAATGGCCCACAATCCTTTATCTTCTGCTTGTTTTGGATGGGATGCTTCAGCAACTGAAGTTGTTTTTACTGCTATAGGAGCTATTTGTGTAGTATCAACCACAGCTATATCAGTACCTGAAACAGGAAGATCAAGGGCTGTAGACTCTATTTTAGGCAATTGAAAAGTGAAAGTATTAAACTCGTTAATACATACATCTTTACAGACTTGAAAATCGATTTTTGCCTTAATAGAAATAAGTTTTGAATTCGTTATTTTAATTTTCTGAGTAAAAGTGGCTTTCTTTTCAAAGTAATATTCATCTACTTCAAAAACATCGTTGTATTGCTTTTTGTATGGAGATTCTTTTGTTTTTCCTAGTAATTCAAAATTGTCTTTCGCATTGTCAAAAGTAAAAACTGCCGGCAATGGACCATTATCTGGCGTAAATTGTGAATAGATATGCCAGCCTTCTTCAATCTTTCCTTCCATGACCAGATTAAATTCGGTAGCAGAAAGTTGCTCTACTTTGGTTGACCATTTTACGGGTTTAACAATTTGTGCTGTTACATTGGCAAAAGCCAAAAAACTCAAAAAAATAAAAAGTATTTTTTTCATTACTCTGTTTTTATTTGCAATATTTTATTAGTATCGTTATCCATCACAAAACGACTGTCTTGTCTTTTATTAATTACCCAAACAATTAGATTATCAGAACATAAAAGCCAAGTATTTGATTTATCTAACAAAGAATATTTTTCGTCTTTGAAAAACTTACTCAACCTCTTTTTACCATTCATGCCATAAGGATAAAAAACATCACCTTCTTGCCAACGGCGAATAATTAAAGGAAATTGAAGCTTATCTTCATCTACAAATATAGTATGAGTTGAAGGATTAGAAATATCATCTACGTTACAAAACGATATTTTTAAGGGAATTTTAACGACTTTTTGTTCTTTTTCTACTAAAAATTGTTGTTCACTTATCGCTTTTTGGTTTGGAAACAACAACAAGGTTTCTCTATTTTTTAACAAAATGTGTGTTTCTGATAGTACTTGCTTTCCTGATTGTGTAGTAATCAAATCATAAACAGCTTTCCAATCCTGAAAGCCGAAAGGTTGCAACCAATCGTATAAATAGGCTTTAAAATTTTTATGTTTTAAAAGCTTTGTCAAATCGATTACTATATGTTTTTCTTCTTCTGAAACTACTTTTTGATACATATTTTCTGAAGCATCTTTGGCTAACGATTGCGACTGTTTCAAATTGATAATAGTGTTTTCAAAAGAAGTCAATAAACTTGGATTTAATTCTTTAAGCATCGGAATAAGATGATGGCGTACTTTGTTACGTAAATATTTATCCGAAGTATTACTGCAGTCTTCACGCCAAGAGATTTTATTTTCTGTGGCAAAAGTTTCGATTTCTTGTCGAGAAAAAATGAGTAAAGGACGAATTATTTTATCATTTATTTCAGGAATTCCCGTTAAACCATCTAATCCTGTGCCACGAGTAAAATTGATTAGAAAAGTCTCCAAACTATCATCAAGATGATGGGCTGTGAGTATATAATCAAAATTATGATTTGCCAAAAGTGAATAAAACCATTCATAGCGGAGGTTTCTTGCTACAACTTGAATGGAAAGTTTTTGTTGTTTTACAAAAGTTTCCGTGTCAAATTTTTGAATAAACACAGGAATATTCAGTTTATCACACTGTAACTTAACAAAGATTTCATCTTCGTTACTTTCTTTTCCACGCAATTGAAAATTACAATGTGCAACTGCAATATCTAACTTCAATCGATGGCACAAATGCACCAAAACCATACTATCTATTCCGCCACTAAAGGCTATCAAGAATTTCTTTTCTTTAAGAAAAGGAAATTTCGTATTAATATGGTTTTGGAATTGCTCAAACATAGTCAAAAGTAGTAATAATTTTATTGAAGTGCCTCAAACATGGCTTTCGCTTTCAACAAACATTCTTCATATTCTAGTTCGGGTTCTGATAATGAGGTAATGGCACTTCCAACAGAAAAAGATAAATACTTGTTTTGAGCGTTGTATAAAATACTTCGAATTACGACATTAAAATCAAAATCATTAGTTGGAGTAAAATAACCCACTGCACCGCTATACAAACCTCGTTTGGTTTCCTCTAATTCTTCTATAATTTTCATAGCAGATATTTTTGGTGCGCCAGTCATACTTCCCATGGGGAAAGTTGTTCTTAGAATTTCGATGACCGGTGTTGTGCTTTCTACATTGGAAACCACTGTAGATATCATTTGATGCACTTGATCGAAGGAATAAATTCCACATAATTCTTCAACCTCAACCGAACCATTGGTCGCAGTATGCGATAAATCATTACGAACCAAATCTACAATCATAATGTTCTCAGAACGCTCTTTTTCATTGGTCACTAAATCATTTTTTGATATTTCGTCAAAGATAACATCTGAAAAACGTTTAGCTGTGCCTTTTATGGGTTGAGAAATGACTTTGTTTCCCTCTTTTCTTAAATAGCGTTCAGGCGAAGCACAAAGCAAATAATGATGGTTATTTTTAAAAAAAGTAGCCAATGGAGGTTTTGAAATGTTATTCAATTTCATGTACACCTCTAATGGAGAAACAGAAGTGTTTTCAGCATAAAACTCCATGCAAAAATTAGCTTCGTAAATATCACCACGATGGATGTGTTCCAACATTGTAGTTACTTTTGAAAGATAGCTTTCTTTTGATATGCGTTGTTTTATCTCTAATTGACAATTGATAATTGATGATTGATAATTAGTATTTATTGCTAAAAAATCGCTTTCGAGTTCATCATTACATAAATACAAGTAATGCATTTCGAGTTCGTTTCCTTTTAAAAAAAACAACTTCTTGGGTTGGAAGAAAAACAAATCTGGGAAATCTAGACCATCAAAATTAGTAGAGTATATATCTTCGGTGTCATTTTTTAAGTCATAAGAAAAATAGCCAAACAACCAATCTTTGGTTTGTTGCTGGTATTGTTTTAAATCATCAAAAGCATTGTGGTAATCGGTTTTTACTGCTGTAAATGCATCAACGGCTAGCGCACAATTAAAACTAGAATACTTGGATGGATAATCATTTGAATCTAAGAAAACTATTTCCCTGAACTGTTGTGCCCAATGTAATAATTGGTTTTTGAAAGTTTCAGGATGATCTATTTTCTTAGTTAATATTGTTCTCAACGAAAAGTAATTTTTGGCAGTCAAAATTACGATAAAAAAAATATTCTTTTGGTTTGTAACATTTAATACTACTTTAATTGATACTTAAATAAATACTATTAGTAAAAAACCTTTGGTGTTTTTTGTTTAACTTTGAGAGAACAACTAATAAAACTTTAGTCCTTATGAAAAATGCAACTGTTTTTATTCGAATAGCCATTGGGCTTTTGCTCTTGTTTGCTTCTATAAGTTTCTTTTTAAAATTAGCTCCTGAAACAGAAGCTACAGGAAACTTTAAAGCTTTTAATACTGGATTGATTGCTTCTACTTATTTGATGCCATTGGCAAAAATCATTGAATTATTATGTGGATTGTCCTATGTTACTGGGAAATATGTGACCTTGTCTAATGTAGTTATCCTACCCATCACATTGAACATTTTATTAATTAATTATTATATGTGTCCCGGTAAATTATTTATTTCCATTCCACTTTTTATAAGTAATTTATTTTTAATTTATCGCTATTGGAATAATTATAAAACATTATTTGCTGCATAAAAAAACGTCCCGAAATTTTGGGACGTTATTGTGTTTTTAAAGAAATCAAATATTATGCTAAATCAAATCGATCTAAGTTCATTACTTTATTCCATGCTTTGATAAAATCGCGTACAAATTTTTCTTTAGCATCCCTTTCAGCATAAACTTCAGCTAGAGCTCTTAATTCCGAATGAGAACCGAATATTAAATCCGCTCTAGTTGCTGTCCATTTTACATCTCCTGATTTTCTGTCTTTACCTTCGAATGCTTCTCCTTTATCGTCAGTTGCATTCCATTTTATTCTTAAATCCAATACGTTTACAAAGAAATCGTTAGTTAAAACACCAGGTCTTGAAGTGAAAACTCCATTTTTAGAACCGTTATAATTTGCATTTAAAACTCTCAACCCTCCTACTAAAACTGTCATTTCAGGAGCTGTTAGATTTAACAATTGTGCTTTATCTATAAGTAAAGCTTCTGTTGTAGAATAGCAAGATGATGCTTTATAATTTCTAAAACCATCAGCTTTTGGCTCAAGCACTTTGAATGATTCTACGTCAGTTTGTTCTGGAGTAGCATCTGTACGTCCTGGTTTAAAAGGAACTTTAGCATCAAATCCTCCATCTTTGGATGCTTTTTCAACTGCTGCACATCCTGCTAAAACAATTACATCAGCCAAAGAAACTTTTTTGTTTCCACTTTGTTTTGCATTAAAGTTTTGTTGAATAGTTTCCAACGTTGTTAATACTTTATTCAATTGCGTTGGGTTATTTACTTCCCAGTTTTTTTGTGGTTCTAATCGAATGCGTGCTCCATTTGCACCACCACGCATATCTGAACCTCTAAATGATGCAGCTGAAGCCCAAGCTGTAGACACTAATTCAGAAACTGATAATCCTGAAGCAAATAAATCTAATTTTAGTTGAGTAATATCTTGTTCGTTAACTAATTCATGGCTTACTGCTGGAACTGGATCTTGCCAAATTAAATCTTCTTGTGGCACTTCGTTTCCTATGTATCTTGCTTTTGGCCCCATATCCCTGTGGGTTAATTTGAACCAAGCTCTTGCGAACGCATCTTCAAACTCTGAGAAGTTTTCTAAAAATCGTCTAGAAATTGGCTCATAAATCGGATCCATTTTTAGAGCCAAGTCAGCTGTAGTCATCATAGGTGCAACATGTTTTATTTTGTTATGAGCATCAACAACTAAGGATGCTGCAGACTCATCTGTTGGTGTCCATTGAAAAGCACCGGCTGGACTTTTTGTTAACTTCCAATCATATTTAAACAATGTTTCTAAATATCCATTATCCCAAGTTGTAGGATTTGGTTTCCATGCTCCTTCAATTCCACTTGTTATAGTATCGCCACCTTTACCAGTACCAAAATCATTTTTCCAACCCATTCCCATTTCTTCAATACTCGCAGCTTCTGGTTCTCTTCCTACTAATTCAGCATCACCAGCACCATGAGCCTTTCCAAAAGTATGACCACCAGCTACTAACGCCACTGTCTCTTCATCGTTCATTGCCATTCTAGCGAAAGTTTCTCTAATATCTTTTCCAGAAGCAATAGGATCGGGAACACCATTTGGTCCTTGTGGGTTTACATAAATTAATCCCATTTGAACAGCTGCTAAAGGATCTTCAAGTTCTCTTTCGCCAGAATATCTTTTATCACCTAACCATTCTGTTTCATTTCCCCAATAAATATCTTGCTCAGGCTCCCAAATGTCTTCACGACCGCCCGCAAAACCAAATGTCTTGAAACCCATAGATTCCAAAGCACAGTTTCCTGCTAATATCATCAAATCAGCCCAAGAAAGACTTTTACTATATTTTTGTTTAATCGGCCAAAGTAACATTCTTGCTTTGTCTAAATTTCCATTATCTGGCCAACTATTGATAGGTGCAAAACGTTGATTTCCTGTTCCTGCACCACCACGACCATCAGAAATCCTATAAGTTCCAGCACTATGCCATGCCATACGAATAAATAACGGACCATAGTGACCATAATCTGCTGGCCACCAATCTTGAGAGTCAGTCATTAATTCAAAAATATCTTTCTTAACAGCCACTAAGTCTAAATTTTTAAAAGCTTCTGCATAATTAAAATTTTCGTCTAATGGATTTGATAAGCTAGAATGTTGTCTTAAAATATTTAAGTTTAATCTATTAGGCCACCAATCATTGTTTGATGTCCCTCCGCTTGCTGTTTGCATGGAAGTTCCGTGATTAAAAGGACACTTGCCTTGAGATGATTCATTTGCCATGATTTATTATTTTTTTGTTTTATTTTGTTTCCAAATTTAATGATTCTAAACTTTTTAAAACATAATTTTTAATTATATATAACTATCTATAAATTACTAAAATTTATATTGAAGTTCTATAGATATAATATCATTTTTTCTTTTATATATTTGTTTATTAATCATTAAAAATAGTACTATGTCATTTTCCAATCTCTTCAGAAAAAAATCAACTTCAATTATAGTAAAAGAAGGTGGAGATGGAGAACATACTGGATTAAATAAAGTATTAACCGTAAAAGATTTAACATTCTTTGGTATAGCTGCAATCATTGGTGGGGGAACTTTTAGCGCTATTGGGAATGCCTGTTTTTCTGGTGGTCCAGGAGTAATTTTTCTTTATATCATATGTGCCATAGCTTGTGGGTTTACGGCCATGTGTTATGCTGAATTTGCCTCTCGGGTGCCTGTTTCGGGAAGTGCTTATACGTATGCCTATGTATCATTTGGTGAAATATTTGCATGGATAATTGGTTGGGCTTTAATCATGGAATACTCTATCGGTAATATTTATATCGCTTTTTCGTGGAGTGGCTATTTTACTAATTTATTAGAAACCTTTGGTGTTCATTTACCAGAATGGCTTACTATAAACTATCAATCGGCACATGATGCCGTATTAGCAAATAAAACAGGAGAAGGTTTCACCGCTTGGAATACTGCTCCTGTGATAGGTGGGTTAAGGATTATTTTTGATTTACCTGCAGTACTCATTAATGTGTTAATTACTTATTTGGTTTATAGAGGTACTAAAGAATCAAGAAACATAAGTAATTTAATGGTGTACATAAAACTAATTATTATTGTATTAGTTATTATTGTTGGTGCATTTTATATAGATATTGACAATTGGACACCTTTTATGCCTAATGGTTTTGGAGGAGTAATGGCTGGTGTTTCTGCTGTATTCTTTGCATATATAGGGTTTGATGCGGTATCAACTCTTGCTGAAGAAAGCAAAAACCCTCAACGTGACTTACCAAAAGGAATGATTAACTCTCTTTTAATATGCACGATAGTCTATATTATTTTAGCCTTAGTAATCACAGGAATGGTTTCTTATACTCAACTTGGTGTTAGTGATCCATTGGCAGAAATTTTTGCATTGAAAGGTGTTAAATGGATGCTGTTCATTGTATCTATTGCTGCAGTTGTGGCTATGACCAGTGTTTTATTAGTTTTTCAAATGGGACAACCTCGTATCTGGATGACCATGAGTAGAGATGGGCTTATGCCAAAAAAATTCTCTGAAATACACCCTAAATACAAAACTCCGGGATTTGCAACTATAATAACCGGATTAGTAGTTGGGATTCCTATATTTTTTACAGATGAAAACTTTGTATTAGACTTTACAAGTATCGGAACGCTATTTGCTTTTGTATTGGTTTGTGGTGGTGTTTTATTACTTTCTCCACAAAGTGAAACAGAACTTGCAGAAAACACCACTAAAGGTAAATTTAGAATACCTTATATCAATTCTAAATATATTTTTCCAGTACTATGCTTAGCAGCTTTTGGATTGGTTCAGTACTACTTGCCAACTTTCTTCCCAAGTACTTTTAGTTATTCTGATAATTTTTTTGCAACTAATATACCTATGGTTTTATTTATTATATTATGTGTTGTAATGGGAATAATAGCTTTTCTTAAAAACCTATCTCTCATTCCTTTACTTGGATTAATTTCTTGTTGCTATTTACTAACTGGCATGGCAGTATCTAATTGGCAATGGTTTGGAATGTGGCTAATTCTAGGCTTAGTTTTTTACTTCTTATATGGCTACAAAAACAGTAAACTAAAAAATAGTTAAACATATAATAATCCGGAATTATTTGGAATTATTTTATTTCCATATTCTAAAATTTAATTTGAATTCTTTCTTCTGAATAAGTGATCGCCAATCTATAAATAATAGCGCGCTAATCATTAGAATACCTATAGCTAAGCTAGTAAATGATTGCCAAGAAAAAGCACCTTGAAGCATTTTTTCGGTGTTTTCTGTTCCGTATTTTCCTAGATGTACTAAGATGGTATCGCTGGTAAATTTACCCACAAAAAAAGCAGGAATAATATATAATGGTTTCAAATTTGCCATACCCGCAGCAACAAACAATGGTGTGGTTGGTAAAGGCAACAAGGAATATGCAATAATAACCATTTGACTTTTCCATCCTTTTTCTTTTAAAATCTTGCCTAAATATTGGACATCTTCATTCTTTGCAGGTTTAAAAATAGAACCTGCAATAAAAGGAATATAAAGTGTGAGCACATACCGGCCTATAATAGAACCAGCTACGCCTATGATAATTACCATCCAAATATTTAATTGAAAATAGATTTGGAGAAATACCATAATGGTAAAAGCTGGTGGAAAAGGAAAAGGAACTACATCAAAAAGAAAGGCTCCTAAAAAAACTAATGTATATTGCCACCACATATATTTTTTTTAAAACTATTATTCTAACTAAGTTACAAAATTATAATTTGAGAAAAGTTAAAATAAGAAATAGTGATAAAAAAATTAATAAAATTTCCAATTTATAAATGTTTTTAGTTACTAAATATTGAAAACTATGACTCCAATATAATTTGGATTTTATATTTCTTAAGTTAGAGACTAAAATAAAAGCATAACTTTTTAATACGCTAGTAACTCCAACAAAGTACCTTCAAAACGGTCTTTTGGAAGATATTGGTCTTCTAAAGCTTTTACAAAAGGAATAGCGGTTTCAAGACTTCCTACTCTTCGAACAGGTGCATCAAGATGCTCAAAACATTGTTCCATTATCATTGCCGAAATATCACTGGCAACCCCACCAAACAAAGTGTCTTCCTGAAGGATAATTACTTTGTTTGTTTTTCTAACAGAAGTCAGTATAGCTTCGGTATCGAGCGGTTGTAAACTACGTAAGTCTAATAAGTCAGCACTGATTTCAGGATGTTTTTCTAAAGTATCTAAAGCCCAATGCACGCCAGCTCCAAAAGAGATAATGGTCACTTGTGTTCCCTCTTTCAAAAGTGCAGCTTTCCCAAAAGGGATAGTATAATAATCTGTAGGTACGTCTTGGTAAACGGAACGGTATAATTGCTTGTGCTCAAAATACATGACAGGGTTAGGATCGTTTATAGCTGTGTTCAACAAGCCCTTAGCATCATATGGAAATGCTGGATAGACTACTTTCAATCCAGGTGTTTTAGTAAACCAAGCCTCATTGGTCTGTGAGTGAAACGGTCCCGCTTGTGTACCACCACCACAAGGCATGCGAACTACTACGTCGGCTTTTTCATTCCAACGGTAATGCTGTTTTGCCAAAAGATTGACTATAGGATTAAAACCTGAAGAAACAAAATCGGCAAATTGCATTTCAACTATTGCTTTGAAACCGTTAATGGATAATCCATTAGCTGCTGAAACTACAGCGCTTTCACAGATGGGTGTATTTCGAACTCGGTCTTTTCCAAATTGCTGCACAAAACCATCGGTAATTTTGAATGCTCCACCATACTCGGCTATATCTTGTCCCATGATAACCAAGTTCTCATGACGTTCCATTGACTGACGCAAAGCATTCGATATGGCATCTACTAAACGAATATTCTCTACTGTATCGCCGTGAGAAATGGCTTCGAATTCGTATGGTTCATACATATCGCTTAGCTCTTCGGCTAAGTTAGCCACACACTCTGGCTCCGCTTGTGTGATTGCCCAATGCTCGTCGATTTCTGCTTTGATAGTAGCTTTTATTATTTCATCTTCCTCTAAGGATAATACACTAACGCGAAGTAAATAATCTCTATAATTAGAAATTGGGTCTTTAATAGCCCACATTTCCATTAATTCTTGCGGGACATATTTGGTGCCACTCGCCTCTTCATGACCACGCATACGGAAAGTTTTGAACTCTAGTAATATAGGTCGAGGATTATTAACCATCGAAGCTTTTAACTCACTGATGGTAGTAAAAACATCCAAAATATTATTTCCATCTATAATATGACTTTCCATTCCATAACCTATTCCTTTATCGGCTAAGTTCTCACAACGGTATTGCTCATTGGTGGGAGTAGATAAACCATAGCCGTTGTTTTCAATGACAAACAAAACAGGCAATTCCCATACCGCAGCTATGTTCAACGCTTCATGGAAATCTCCCTCAGAAGTAGCGCCTTCACCAGTGAATACTGCAGTAACTTTTCCGTTCTTTTTTAGTTTATTGGCTAAAGCAATCCCATCGGCAACACCCATTTGTGGACCCAAATGCGATATCATTCCTATAATTTTGAACTCTTGTGTGCCGAAGTGAAAAGATCTATCTCTACCCTTGGTAAAGCCAGTTTTCTTCCCTTGCCATTGCGAAAATAAGCGGTGTAACGGAATGTCTCTTCCAGTAAATACACCCAAATTTCGATGCATCGGTAAAATGTATTCGTCTATATCCAATGCAGAAGTAATTCCTACGGAAATAGCTTCCTGACCAATTCCTGAAAACCATTTAGACACTTTGCCTTGACGCAATAAAATAAGCATCTTCTCTTCTATCAATCTAGGTTTAAGCAGTCTTTTATATAAATCCAACAGTCGGATGTTGGATAACTCTTTTCTATCAAAATTCATGTTGGTTTGTTGTCTAATATAGTTGCCCAAAAGTACTAAAAAGTGTTTAGTTATTTGGCAAATAGAAAAGAGAAAATAGAGATAAGATGCAAGAGCAAAGACAATGGACTCAGAATAAATAAGAATATAATTTAGCGTAATTAATTGTTGACAACTTTGATTTTATTTATTTAAAAATTCGTTATATTTGTTATTATAATTGGAATTTCTCCAATTTAAGTTATTAACAAAAAAGTTTTAGTATGCAACAAATCCCAAGTGTTGACTTACGTGATTTCCTGTCGGACGATCCGGCACGTAAACAAAAATTTGTAAATGAAATCGGAAGAGCTTATGAAGACATTGGCTTCGTAGCGTTAAAAGGTCATTTTTTAGATGACAAATTGGTTGGAGATTTGTATTCGGAAGTGCGGAACTTCTTTGGGCTTCCATTGGAAACCAAAGAGAAGTATGAAATTCCTGGTATTGGTGGTCAACGTGGTTATGTTTCATTTGGAAAAGAACATGCCAAAGGGCGTTCGGCTGGAGACTTGAAAGAGTTTTGGCATTTTGGACAATACGTTAGCGAAGGTTCAAAATACGCTCATGAATATCCTGACAACGTAGAAGTTGATGAATTGCCAAACTTCAATGAAGTTGGTAAAGAAGCATATAGAATGCTAGAAAAAACAGGAGTTTATGTTTTGAGAGCTTTGGCTTTGTATCTTGGTTTGGATGAATTTTATTTTGATAATTACATCAAAGACGGTAACAGCATCCTGAGACCTATTCACTATCCGCCTATTACGGATGAGCCACAAGATGGTGCTGTTCGTGCGGCTGCTCATGGTGATATTAACTTGATTACGCTATTGATGGGTGCACAAGGCAAAGGATTACAAGTACAAAATCATGATGGCGACTGGATTGACGCTATGGCACAACCCGACGAGTTAATGATTAATGTAGGTGATATGTTGTCAAGGCACACGAACAATAAATTAAAATCTACTATTCATCAAGTGGTTAATCCGCCGAGAGAGTTATGGGGAACATCGCGTTTTTCTATACCGTTCTTTATGCATCCCGTGAGTGATATGCCACTAAATTGTTTAGAGAAATGTATTGATACCAACCATCCAAAAGGATTTGAAGATATCACTGCTGGTGAATACCTTGATGAAAGACTAGTAGAATTGGGATTGAAGAAAAAATAAAAGGTAATTAAATAATTTCATTAAAGACATTGAGTTAACTGCTTGATGTCTTTTTTTAGTTTTTTATAAAGTATTATGGACTTACAAGAACAATTAAAAAAACTTTTTCCTAACCATCAAGAATCTAATGAACCTATCGAAGAAGTAATAGAAAACCATGAACTCTTTATCCAAAAGGAACCCGTGATTTGCAAATACGAAAAGCGAAAAGGAAAAGCAACTACCATAATTGAAAATTATGAAGGCAGTGATGAAGATTTTAAAATATTAGCCAAAGAAATAAAGACAAAACTTAGTGTTGGCGGCACTTTCAAAGACGGAGCAATAATCATTCAAGGAGATTATCGCGATAAAATAATTAATATTTTAAAGGATAAAGGATTTAAGACCAAACGAGTTGGTGGATAAAATAGGATTACTCCATCAGAATTTAGTGGTCAAAAACTATAAATTTGAAACTATAAACAAAAAAATGATACAATCCTCTGAATTAATTTTAAACCCAGACGGTAGTGTATACCACTTAAACCTGAAACCTGAACATATTGCACACGACATCATCTTTGTAGGTGACCAAAACAGAGTAGAAAAAATAACACAATTTTTTGATAGTATTGAATTCTCTACTCAAAAGCGTGAATTTAAAACTCAAACGGGTTATTTCAAAGGCAAAAAAATGACCGTAATGTCGACCGGAATTGGTCCTGATAACATAGACATTGTTATGAACGAATTGGATGCCTTAGTAAATATTGATTTGGAAAACCGAAAACCGAAAGCAAATTTAACATCGTTAAACATTATTCGCATTGGCACTTCGGGTTCTTTACAAGCAGATATTCCATGCGATAGTTTTGTGATGAGCAAATACGGATTAGGCTTAGACAATATGCTTCGCTCCTATTTGATTGATGACATTACAGAAAAAGACATGGAAAATACTTTTATCAAACAAACCGACTGGGATATACGAAAAGGCAAACCTTATGTAATTGCCTGTTCTGAAACGCTGGAAAAAAGA
Source organism: Flavobacterium psychrophilum (assembly GCA_943325515.2). GTDB lineage: Bacteria > Bacteroidota > Bacteroidia > Flavobacteriales > Flavobacteriaceae > Flavobacterium > Flavobacterium psychrophilum_R. The sequence continues at coordinate 11,068 of CALPPS020000017.1, read as the reverse complement.
ATAGAAAGCACTCAAATTTATAAAGGTTTTACTGGAACTGCTGGTGGCTTTTATGGTCCACAAGGACGAGTATTGCGTCTCGAAATTCAAGACCCAATCTTAAATAGCAAGATGGATAGCTTTGACTACAATGGTATAAAAATGACCAATCTAGAAATGGAAACCGCTGCCATATATGGTTTAGGCAAACTACTTGGTCATGAGTGCTTGTCCCTCAACGCTATCATTGCTAACAGAGCCACTGCAACATTTAGTGAAGACCCCTACAAAGCTGTAGATGCTTTAATTGCTTATACTTTAGAGAAATTGGCAGAAAATTAAAGTTTAAATAAATTTAGATTCAATCTATCACAATCTCAAAAATATGAAAACTGTAAAAATCGTTGGAGTTCCTGAACATTTCAATTTACCTTGGCACATGTGCATTGATAATGGTGAGTTTGAACAAGTCGGCATTGATTTACAATGGACTGACATTCCTGAAGGCACAGGTAAAATGTGTCAAATGCTTCGAGATGGCGAAACGGATATTGCAGTAATTTTAACAGAAGGAATTGTAAAAGATATCGTGGGTGGTAATCCTAGTTCGATTGTACAGGTTTATGTAGAAAGTCCATTGATTTGGGGGATTCATGTTGATGCCAATTCAAAATACCAAACACTAGCTGATTTAGAAAATACCAAAGTTGCAATTTCTAGATATGGTTCAGGTTCCCATTTGATGGCTTATGTTAATGCGCAGAATCAAAATTGGAATACCGACAATCTGCAATTTGAAATTGTCAATACCATTGATGGCGCAGTAGAAGCGTTGTCTAATGGCATCGCTGATTACTTCATGTGGGAACGTTTTATGACTAAACCATTAGTTGACAAAGGAATTTTTCGTCGTGTTGCCGATTGCCCAACACCTTGGCCTTGCTTTGTAATTGCTGTAAGAAATGAGTTTTTGGAACAAAACAAACAAACTACTTCACTTATTTTAGATATAATTAACAATACTACTACAGAATTCAAAGATATTCCTAGTATTGATAGAACTTTAGCCTCTAAATACCTTCAGCAATTAGAAGATATTCAAGAATGGCTATCACTAACAAAATGGTCTCAAAAAACACTAGACGAAAAAGTGTTAAACAAAATTCAAAATCAGTTGTTAGACCTAAAAATTATCGATAAAAAGGGTACTTTTACTGAAATAGTAAAAGCCGTTTAGCTTTTACTATTGGTAATATGATAAAACTGAGACATCTTACTTATCAAAAACTTAGAGAAACGTTACGGATAAAAAGTCCTTGGGATTTGATTATTATTTTTGCTTTAACTATCCTAATAGCCATTCCCATTTTTATAATAGCACATCACAATCTAGTCACTCTAGACTGGGCATTTCACATTGACAGAATAGTATTATTTCTAATTTTACTATTTACCATACAATTTATTTTAAGGATTTTACGTCAAGTTACTTTATTATCCGTTATTATCTATTTCATAATGTTGGTTTACGGTTCAATATCGGATAAATACGGGTTTGAAAATGTTTATGAAGATTATCGCTATATGATTTATAGCATGAATGAAGATCCTTATCCTCAAAATATTGTAATTTCAAAATTATTACCCTTCCCTAATAAATCTAAAATCGTTGATGCTATTGAATTTCAAAACCCAAAAATTAGGGATTTTGCAATTATGTCAATTAATAAAAATTTTAAGCATAGTAAAGGTTATTATGATTATTTCACAATCATTCAATCTTTTGCCGTTTTTAAAGAAATAAACTCTAGATGGAATTATGTAAGCGACCCAAAAGGTCTTGATTACATTGCTCCTGCCACGGAGTCGCTTAAATATCTTTCTGGTGATTGTGATGACCATTCAGTTTTCATGGCTGCATGTATCAAATCTATAGGAGGAACCATCCGCTTAATTCATACAAAAGGTCATATATATCCTGAATTATTTATCGGTAACAAAATAGATTTAGAAAAGATAAACTATGCAATCAAAAAAGATATTTTTCCACTTGAAAGTAATAAAAAAGCTATCCATTATCACATTGATGAAAGAGGAAATATTTGGCTGAATCTTGATTATACGGCTAAATATCCTGGAGGTCCTTTTATGCACGAAGAAATATTGGGCGCATTAACTTTAGATTAATTTTTACCAATTTACTAAAAATTATACATTAATGATTCACCAATTAACTATGGTTTTGCCTATACTTTTGAGATAGGTATTTGTTTTACTAAAATGTTTATTACCAAACCACAAACCCCGATTAGCACTCAATGGCGATGGATGACCAGTTTCTAAAACATGATGTTTTTTTCTATCAATTTTTGCTCCTTTTTTTTTCGCAAAACCACCCCAAAGTAAGAAAACAATATTTTCCTTTTCATCCGAAATTTTTTGAATAACCCTATCAGTAAACGTTTCCCATCCTTGATTTTGATGACTTCCTGCTTCGCTTTCACGTACGGTAAGTGTGGCATTTAACAATAAAACACCTTGGTCAGCCCAATGCTCTAAATTGCCCGAAATAGGAATTGACAAACCTAAATCTGATTGAATTTCTTTAAAAATATTTATAAGTGATGGTGGAAAAGTCAGACCATCATTTACTGAAAAGCACAAACCATTAGCTTGCCCTAGACCATGATAAGGATCTTGTCCTATAATAACAATCTTTACTTTATCAAATGGACAATGGTCAAATGCTGCAAATATTTGATTTTCTGTTGGGAAACACTTATGATTTGCATATTCGATTTTAATAAATTCCATAAGCGCTTTAAAATAGGGTTTCTCAAATTCTTGAGAAAGGACTTTGTGCCAGGAAGTATGTAATTTGATAAACATCTATAAAAATTTAATCAAAAATAGTATTTTCTGCTTCATTTTGGATTTTATACTTTGTAACTTTGAAGCAAAGACATTAGTTTAATGATTTCAATCACAGATAAAACTTTACAAGATTTAGAGTTCACAACCGTTTTGCAAACTATTTCAGACCGATGCAATACAGAAATTGGTAAAGAAAAAGCACTTCAAATAGTTCCCCTTAATAACAAGGAATTATTGATAGATAATTTATTGCAAACATCTGAATACTTATCATCTTTCACTAATAATAATGCCATACCAAATCATGGATTTGACAATCTAACCAAAGACTTCAAATTCTTATCTATAGATGATAGTTTTTTGGAAGTAGGAAGTTTTAGAAAAATAGCATCACTTTCGGAGACAGTGAACCTATTATTATTGTTTCTAAAAAAATTTAAGGATTATTATCCAAAACTAAACGAAAAAGCTACTCAAGTTGAATATACCAAATATATAATTCAAAAAATAGATGAAGTTGTTGATAAATATGGGGAAATAAAAGACAATGCTTCTCCTGATTTAATCAATATTCGAAGAGATATGAGCGTTGTGCGAGGAAAGGTTAATCAGAGTTTTGGACAAGCCATGAGCCAATATAATTCTTTAGGCTATTTAGATGAAATCAAAGAAAGCTTTATTGAAAACCGTAGGGTTTTAGCGGTGATGGCTATGTATCGAAGAAAAGTAAAAGGTTCCATCTTAGGAAGTTCAAAAACAGGAAGTATTGCTTACATTGAACCCGAAGCTACATTGCGCTATTCAAGAGAATTAAGTAATTTAGAATATGAAGAAAGAGAAGAAATTACTCGAATTCTAAAAAAACTATCCTATGAAATAAGACCTTTTATCGATTTATTAAAACAATATCAAGATTTTTTAAGTGATATAGATATTATTGCGGCTAAAGCCAAGTATGCCAATAAAATTAATGCTATTCTTCCAAATATTATTGAAGAAAAGCGATTGTATTTTCGTGACGCCTTCCACCCTATCTTGTATTTAAACAACACCGAGAAAAAAGAAATAACCTATCCTCAAACTATAGAATTAAACAATGAAAATAGAATTATAGTCATTTCTGGACCAAATGCTGGCGGAAAAACTATTTCTCTAAAAACCATTGGATTACTTCAGCTTATGCTGCAATGTGGAATTTTAATTCCTGTTCATGAGCAAAGTGAGACCTTTTTGTTTGATAGAATTTTAACTGATATTGGTGACAATCAATCCATAGAAAATCATTTGAGCACCTATAGTTATCGCTTAAAAAATATGAACTATTTTTTGAAGAAATGCAATGCGAAAACATTGTTTTTAATAGATGAATTTGGTACAGGTTCTGACCCAGAACTGGGTGGTGCTTTAGCTGAAATTTTTTTAGAGGAATTTTATCATCGTGAAGCCTATGGAATAATTACAACTCACTATTCCAATTTGAAGATTTTAGCCAATGAATTACCATTTGCAAGTAATGCTAACATGCTCTTTGATGAAAAATCTTTGGAACCCATGTACAAACTGATATTAGGTCAAGCAGGAAGTTCTTTCACGTTTGAAGTAGCTCAAAAAAACGGGATTCCTTATGGATTAATTAATCGTGCCAAAAAGAAAATAGAAGGTGGAAAAGTACGATTTGATAAAACTATAGCCAACCTTCAAAAAGAACGCTCAAAACTAGAAAAAACATCTCAAACACTCAAAGAAGAAGAAAGCAAAGCGCGTCAGGAAGGAAAAAAAATGGAAACCATTAATTCTAAGATACAAGAAAAATTAGAACGTTATCAAGAGTTATATGATGCTAATCAGCGTTTGATTTATATGGGACAAAAGATTGATGATATTGCTGATAAATACTTTAACAACAATGACAAAAAAGTATTGATTGGTGAGTTTTTAAAAATAGTTGAAATTGAAAATTCAAAACGCAAAAAAGCCACAGTAAAAGAAAGAGTAGAAAAAGAAATCATCAAAAAGAAAGTTGTTGATGAAGTTAAAATAAAAGTAGAAGAAATTAGAGAAGTTAAAAAAGAAAATAAAATTAAAGCTCTAAAAACTGAAACTGAAAAACCAAAAGTAACCTTAAAAATTGGTGATCGTGTTAGAATGATTGACGGCAAAGCGATTGGAACTATTGATAAAATAGAAAAGAATAAAGCTGTAGTCAACTATGGCATGTTTACTTCAAAAGTAACTTTAGAGCAATTAGAATATGTACAAGCAAAATAAATATTTATGAATATTGAAGACTTACCAAAAGACAAAAAAATAATTCTCTTTGATGGTTTTTGCAATCTTTGTGATACTGCTGTGCAATTTATAATTAAGCATGATAAAAAAGACAATTGCAGGTTTGTCTCTTTACAGTCAGAACTTGGTCAAAAAATCATAAAACATATTGGTATTGATAGTACCAAAGTTGACAGCATCGTTTTATACGAACCAGGCAGCGCTTATTACCTCAAAGCAAACGCTGCTTTTAAAATTGCTGCAGCATTAAATGGATGCTATCCATTACTGAATTCGTTTTCAATATTCCCTAGTTATTTAACTAATCAAGTTTACGATTATATTGCAAAAAACAGGTATAAATGGTATGGAAAGAAAGAACAATGCCTATTACCTAATTTAGAAAATAACTCTAAATTTTTGGCATAAAAAAAGCCATCATTACTGATGGCTTCTATATCTAAAAGAATAAATTATTCTTTAATTATTTTTTTAGTAGCAACACCTTGGTCAGTACTGATTTTCATCATGTAAAGACCGGTAGCTAAATCACTAACAGAAATTTGACCTTGAGTAGCATTAACTTTAACAGATTTTACAACTCTTCCGTTTAAGTCCAAAATTTCAACTGAACTAACAATTGCATTATCTTCATTAGAGAAGTTAATGATATCGTTTGCAGGATTTGGATATACAGCAAATTTAGTAGATAAGAAATCACTTGTAGATAAGTTAGTAGCAAAGTTTACCGTATCAAGACGTAAAGTTGCAGTAGCTGTGGTTGCTGCTGCAGAAACATCATTGAATGCAAAATAGTAAATACCAGCAGTTGGAGCAGTATAAACTGGAGCAGTTTGTTGAGCATAACTTGTCAATAATAATGAAGAATTTGCCCAAATTTCAGTTTGATCACTTGGAGTTGCTGTATTACCAACAGTAAATCTTAACTTTCTTGTAGTACCACATCTTAACCAGAAAGAAGCAGTTACCTCTTCACCCTGTTGTAATGAAATAGCAGGAGTAAATAACCAGTTATTAGAAACACTTCCAACAGTATTGTTCAAAATACAATATTGTAAAGGACTATGTGCATTTGAACTTGCAGAAGGTAAACTTATACTATAAGCGCCATTTCCAACAAAAGACCAACCAACAAGTTGAGTAGTGTCATTATCAAAACCAGATGCATATGGCAATATTTTTGCAGTTGTAAAAGTGTTTACTGTTGTCCAAGCACTTTGAGTAGTAGGACCACAATTAGCTCTTACGTAATAACTATATAATGTAGATCCAGTCAAATCAGCTATTGTAACTGAATTTGTTGTTGTAGAAACAGTTGTACCGGTTCCTAGAGTAAATCCAAGTGGTCCGTACTCTACATCATAACCGCTTGGAGCGCTTAACGATGCATCCCAATTTAAAGTAATAGATGTTGCAGTAGTATTAGTTACTGAATTGACACTAATAACTGGTAAACATGTTAATTCTGTAAAAGTAAATTCAAAATAAAATCCAGCACTTTTGTAGAAATTATCCCATTGAAAATAATAGGTAGTATTTGCAGCTACATTAAAACTTAAAGTAGTTAGTGTGTTAGTTGCAGTATCATCAGCAGAATTATAACAAGTTAAATTACTACAATCGCCTGTAAAAACCTGTAATCTTGTATCTGTACTAAATGGAGATACATTTTGTGTTAAATCTGATGAAATTATAATTTGTCCAGAAGCAGTTGGAGTGTATTTATACCATATTCCATTAATTGTCCCAGTTCCGGTATTATCAAAAGTGTCGTTATAACAACCTGTTTGAAAAGTTCCTGTTACAGCAGGTGCAGTATTTATACCGTTTGTTAATTCTAATGCATTAGCACAATCTGACTGAGCTGAAGCTGGTAAAGCTCCTAAAAACAAAACTACTAAAAGTAAAAATTTTTTCATATAAATATTTTCTAAGTTATTAAAGGAACAAATTTAATAAAGTTTTTTGATTATTATTATATAATTATAATACAAAAAAAAAGAAATAATTAATTAGGGTAAAAAACAAAGTTGAAGCTTATCAACTTCATAAAATAACTCTAAATTTTTGGCATAAAAAAAGCCATCATTGCTGATGGCTTATCTATCTCAAAAAGAATAAATTATTCTTTAATTATTTTTTTGGTAGCAACACCTTGGTCAGTACTGATTTTCATCATGTAAATACCAGTAGCTAAATCACCGATAGCGATTTGACCTTGAGTAGCATTTACTGATTTTGTCATAACAATTCTACCATTTAAATCAGTCATTTCAACTGAATTAATAGTAGCATTTACTGTACTAGAAATGTTCACAACATTTGTAGCAGGATTTGGATAAACGCTCAATTTGGAAGCTAAGAAACTATTTGTTGATAATTGAGAAGAGATATCTAAAGTATCAAATAATAAAACCGTTCTAGTAGCACCTATTTCTGAGTTATTGTGGAACCCGAAGTAGTAAACACCATCAGCAGGAGCTGTAAATGTAGATGTTTGTTGTACATATTGAGTATCATCAGTAATAGAGATTGAATTCAAGACAGTAGTTTGAGCTGATGCAAATTGATCATTACCTACGGTAACATCCATTAACATTTCTGAAACATCTGTAGGCGTCGTTGAAGAGTCAGCCCAAAGTTTTGTACTAAAGTTAAGTGTAACTACTTCATCAGCCGTTAAGTTAATAGCTCTGGAATAAGCCCATTTGTCTGAAACTGCAGTGGTACTATTAGAAGTAAACATGAAGTTTCCAACACCATCAACACTATCAGCAACTATTGGAGGAGTAGCAGTATCATCATCAGAATCTCTTGTGAAACCAATAAAACCATCAGTATAGTTGTTATCTACATTTTCAAAATCATTAGCATAAGGAAGCGGCACCGCTAAATAACCAAAGTAAGGCCCTTGCCATGCACTTACAGTAGCTCCACAATTAGATCTAGCATAATATCTAAAATTAGCACTTGGAGGTAAGTTTATAAGAGTAGGACTTGTGTATGTTTTTGTATCATTTGGTATTGTTAATGCTTGAGCTGTAAAATTAACAATCGTACCAGTTCCTTCAGCAGCAGCTAAGTTAGTACTCCAATCCACATCGTAAGAGGCTGGACTACCAATTGCATTAGCCCAAAGTAAGGTAGCATCCGTTGTAGTATAGTTACCTGGAAGATAGAAATCAAATGCACTTGGTCTGATACATGGTGTAGCTGTAAAAGTAAATTGGAATGTGCAACTTGGTGAAAAAGTGGTATCAACCCAGTAGTTATCCCACTCAATGTAGTATGTTGTCCCTGCAGCAACAGGTACTGTTACATCTGATCTATAATTTTTAACTGCCGCTGAAGCATCAACGTCATCGTTGTAATCTACACAAACTAGAGCAGCACAAGTTCCTGACATAATAGCAACCCTTGTGTCAGTAGTCGTTTGACTATTTGCAGCTATGTTTGAAGTAACACGAATTTCTCCATTAACTGAAGGTGTGTATTTCCACCATCTAGCTTTTAGAGCAGTAGTACCATCTGCAGCTTTTGTACCACCATAGCATGGGTTACTGTAAGTTCCGGTAATGTTACCCGTAGTAAATGTTCCATTAGCTGTAATGTTCGTAGCAGTAGCACAAGAACCTTGAGCAAAAACTCCATTACCTAAAGTTAATAAAATAAAAGAGAGTAAAATTTTTTTCATAATATAATTTTTGTTTAGTTATTTAAAAAAGCAAATATAAAAATATTTTTTTAATTTATGTTTTTCTATCTATCTTTTTCCCATTTACCTACTACAGAAGTAGCTAAAGCATTCCCAAGAACGTTTGTGGCACTTCTAAACATATCACAAAAATGGTCAATGGGCAAGATTAAAGCTATGCCTTCAATAGGTATTTTGAACATGCCACAAGTGGCTGCAACTACCACTAAACTGGCTCTTGGAACTCCTGCAATGCCTTTGCTAGTTAGCATTAAGACAAGTAACATTGTCATTTGAGTCCCTAAATCTAAATGAACTCCATAAGCTTGTGCTATAAAAATACTGGCAAATGTCATATACATCATACTACCATCTAAATTAAATGAATAACCCAATGGTAACATAAAGGAGACTATTTTATCTTTTACACCAAAACGTTCCAATTCTTCTGTTAGTTTTGGAAAAACAGCTTCACTACTAGTAGTTCCAAAAGCAATGATTAGTGGACTAACAATTCTTTTTAACAGTAATGTCATTTTGCTTTTTAAGAAAATGTAACCCACTAAGAGTAGTATAATCCAAAGTGATGAAATTCCAACTAAAAAAGAACCAAAAAATTTGGCATAGGTAATAAGTAATTCATTTAAATCTCGGATAGCAAAAACGCCTGCAATAGCACCAAAAACACCAATTGGGGCAAATTTCATCACATAATTTACCATTTTAAGAATTATATGAGATGTTTTGTCTAACGCATTGACAACAGGCTTGGCATTTTCACCAATTGAAGCTGCAGCTAAACCAAAGAAAATAGAGAAAATTACAATTTGTAAAATTTCATTGGTTGCCATTGCTTCTGCTATACTTTTAGGAATAATGTGTTCAATAAAATTTTGGGCAGAAAAACTTTGTGTTTTTTCGGTCACTTCTGAAACAGTTGAAGCATCAACATCAGTTAATTGTAAACCAGTTCCTGGGTGTAAAATATTTACCCAAAACATCCCAATTAAAAGAGAAATAAATGATGCTGTAAAAAACCAACCCAATGCCTTACCTCCTATCCGACCAACAGATTTGATATCTCCCAATTTAGCAATACCAACTACTAAAGTAGTAAATACTAGTGGTGATATAATCATTTGAACCAATCGTATAAATACAGTAGCCAACATTTTGATGTAGCCGCTAAATTCCTTAGCAGCCACTTCAGTATAATTATTATGAACAAAAATTCCAATGATACCACCAATTAGCATGGCAATTAGAATTTGAACTGTAAGATTGGATAAGAAAGACTTCTTTTTAATTTCGGTTGTATTCATTTTGGTTGATTTTCTGCATCCGTTTTGAGCATCAGTTTATCAGTATTTACTACTAGATACTGTGACTGCCAACTGAACACTATTTTTGGTATGTTTTATTAAGTAAATAAAAATCTGCAAGCACCAATGCTGCCATTGCCTCAACAATAGGAACGGCACGGGGAACAACACACGGATCGTGTCTTCCTTTACCTTGTTGTTCAACAATTGTATTAGAATTAGTCAAGACTTCTTGTTTTTGAATTAAAGTAGCAACCGGTTTAAAGGCTACTCTAAAATATATATCCATCCCATTTGAAATTCCCCCTTGAATTCCTCCAGAGAGGTTTGTCTTTGTAGTTCCATCATCGTTATACAAATCATTATGTTCACTTCCTTTCATTTTGGCACCACAAAATCCACTTCCGAATTCAAACCCTTTTACTGCATTAATGGAAAGCATTGCCTTTCCTAGTTCTGCATGTAGTTTATCGAAAACCGGTTCTCCAAGCCCGATGGGAACGTTTTGAATAACACACATAATTGTGCCACCTACCGTATCGCCTTCTTTACGTATTTCTTTGATATATTCTTCCATTTTTTTGGCTGTTGCCAAATCTGGACAACGAACTGCGTTGGTTTCAGTCAATGAAAAATCTAATTCTTGGTAAGGTTTATCCATAAATATTTCTCCCACCGAAGAAACAAATGCATTGATTTTTATATCTGACAAAACTTGTTTTGCAATAGCTCCAGCAACTACTCTGCATGAGGTTTCGCGGGCCGAACTTCTTCCTCCTCCGCGATAATCTCTAATTCCATATTTCTTTTCATATACATAATCAGCATGACTTGGACGGTAACTATCCTTGATATGGGAATAATCATCTGATTTTTGATTAGTATTTGGGATAATAAAACCAATAGGTGT
>CALPPS020000016.1 GCA_943325515.2 Flavobacterium psychrophilum | reverse complement strand
CATTTCCGGCTCAGGAAAAGATGGACGTGTTACAAAAGAAGATGTTTTGAAATTTGTCGAAAGTCGAAAGTCGAAAGTCGAAAGTATAAAAGTACCAGCACAACAACCATCAACTCCAATAGCTGTTCCAGTTTCCGTAAATGGCGGTGACGAGATTATAGAAATGGATCGTATGCGTAAACTGATTTCAGGTTATATGGTTGCTTCTCTTCAAACATCAGCACACGTGCAATCATTTATTGAAGTGGATGTTACTAATATCGTAAAATGGAGAGAACGAGTAAAAGTAGCATTTGAAAAGAGAGAAGGAGAAAAACTAACATTTACACCAATCTTCATGGAAGCTGTGGCAAAAGCGTTGAAAGATTTCCCAGGAATGAATATTTCTGTTGATGGTGAATTTATTATTAAAAGAAAAAACATAAATCTTGGAATGGCTGCAGCTTTACCAAACGGAAACTTGATTGTCCCGGTAATTAAAAATGCAGACCAGTTAAACCTTGTTGGAATGGCAAAAGCCGTAAACGATTTAGGAAACCGAGCAAAAGCTGGAAAACTTAAACCAGACGATACGCAAGGTGGGACCTATACTGTAACGAATGTTGGAACTTTTGGTTCTGTATTTGGAACGCCAATTATCAATCAGCCACAAGTTGGGATTTTAGCGCTTGGAGCGATTAGAAAAGTGCCAGCTGTAATTGAAACTCCCGATGGAGATTTTATTGGAATTCGTCAAAAAATGTTCTTATCACACAGTTATGACCACAGAGTTGTTGATGGCGCATTAGGAGGAAGTTTTGTAAAACGTGTAGCTGATTACCTCGAAGAATTTGATACCCATAGAGAGTACTAGTTACATATATTTCTGATTAATAAATTGATTTTTTTGCTAATTAATCAAAATATTCTTCAATCCCTAACTCCAATATTTTATATTTGTTGACTTAAATTTTTATAATGGAATTAAAACTCAACAGACCCATTTGTTTCTTCGACTTAGAGACAACAGGAATTGATGTAGCTAAAGACAGAATAGTAGAAATCTCAATCTTTAAAATCTATCCTAACGGCAATAAAGAAAGCAAAACTTGGTTAGTCAATCCAACAATTCCTATTCCGCCACAAACAACCGCTGTTCATGGAATTACGAATGAAAAAGTGGCAAACGAACCAACTTTTAAAGAACTTTCAGGACAAATATATACTATGATTAAGGATTCGGATTTAGCGGGATTTAATTCCGATAGATTTGACATTCCGCTTTTGGCAGAAGAATTGCTTCGTGCCGATGTAGATTTTGATATGAAAAACAGAGTGTCAGTTGATGTACAAACTATTTTTCATAAAAAAGAAGAAAGAACACTAAGTGCTGCGTACAAATTTTACTGTAATGAAAGTTTAGAAAACGCACATAGTGCCGAAGCAGATACTATGGCAACCTATGAAATCCTAAAAGCACAATTAGACAGATATGAGGATTTAGAAAACGATATGAAAACACTTTCTGAATACACAACACGTAAAAAGTCTTTAGATTTTGCAGGGTTTATTGCTTTGAATACCGAAGGCCAAGAGATTTTTACTTTTGGAAAACATAAAGGTGCCTTAGTAGATGATATTTTAGATAAAGAACCTGGCTATTTTGGTTGGATACAAAATGCAGAATTCCCTTTATATACCAAAAAAGTTTTGACTGGATTAAAGTTGAGAAAATTGAATAATAAATTGAATTAATCTTATTTTAAATTCATGAAAATAATCTGCATTGGTAGAAATTATGTAAATCACATTGAGGAATTGAAAAATGAACGTCCTGATGAACCTGTTATATTCTTAAAACCTGATACTGCAGTCCTACCTAAGAAAACACCTTTTGTAATTCCAGAATTTAGTAATGATATTCATCATGAAATAGAAATTTTAGTTAAAATAAATAAAGTAGGAAAATATATAGACACTAAATTTGCACATAAGTACTATGACGAAATAGGATTAGGAATCGATATGACTGCAAGAGACGTTCAAAATAAGTTAAAAGAAAAAGGCTTGCCTTGGGAAAAAGCAAAAGCTTTTGATGGTTCAGCTATTATTGGTGACTTTCTTCCTAAAAACAATTTTGTTTCGATGGAAAATATTACTTTTGAATTAACCAATAACGGCCACACTGTTCAAAAAGGAAATACAAGCAACATGATGTGGAAAATTAACGAAATTATCTCTTACGTTTCTCAGTATTTTACACTAAAAAAAGGAGACATAATTTTTACAGGTACACCTGAAGGAGTTGCTAGTGTATCCCCTAATGATATCCTTGAAGGGTTTATAGAAAATAAAAAAGTTCTAAGATTACATATTAAATAATGGCAATAAACTACAACCTAGCAAAAGTATATGCGCTTTCAGATAATGATCCTGAATTTGTTACTCAAATCATTACGCTTTTTGTTACAGAAGTTCCTCAGGATTTGAAACAAATAGATATAGGTATCAAAACAAAAGACTACAAATTAGCTTATGGCTATGCTCACAAAATAAAACCTAGTTTAGATTTATTAGGAATGTCTGTTGCGTTCGAAGAAATTATCCAAGTAGAAGCTTGGACTAAAAGAGAAGGAAAACGAAAAGAGATTGTTTATACTTTCGAAAGTATTCAAAATCAGATAGAAAAAGCTGTAAAAGAAATCAAAAAAGATTACGAATTATAAAATAAGAAGTTAAAATATACGTAGTTATAAGATTTGATAACTACCGCTTTTTTTATTTCAATCTTTTTCAAGATTTACACTTTTAAAGTAAACCTTTCACTTAATACCAATTAAAAATAATAATACTTCCAAGTGTCGGAAATGAAAAATATCACATAAGAAATTTTAAAATCTATTTCCGAAAATCTTTAAAAATAATGAAAGCAACCATAGTAACTATTGGGGATGAAATCTTAATCGGGCAAATTGTGGATACCAACTCCGGTTATATCGCCAAAGCATTGGATAAAATTGGAGTTCAAACAACTGAAATGCTTTCCATTTCAGATGATAAACAACAAATTTTAAATACATTTTCATCACTTCAGAATAAAGTAGATTTTGTTATCATAACAGGTGGATTAGGACCAACAAAAGATGACATAACCAAGAAAACCTTTTGTGATTACTTCGAAGATACTTTTGTCAGAAATCAGGAAGTTGAAGATCATATCATAGCATTATTTACCAAGCTCAATTTCATACCTACACAAGTCAATATAGATCAAGCCTTATTGCCTTCAAAAGCTCAGGTTTTGAGAAACAATTATGGAACTGCTGCAGGTATGTGGATGCAAAAGGAGAAAACTATTTTTGTCTCAATGCCCGGCGTTCCCTATGAAATGAAAGGAATTGTAAATGAAGAGTTAATTCCAAAAATAGTATCTGAATTCAAAAGACCCTACATTATTCATAAAACCATTATGACTTATGGACAAGGAGAAAGTATGGTGGCTGAGCGAATAGAAAATTGGGAAAATAATCTTCCTGAGTTTATAAAGTTAGCTTATTTACCAAGTCCAGGAAAAGTTCGTTTGCGTTTAACGGCCAGAGGTGAAAACAAAGATATTTTAGAAAAAGCCATAGAAGAAAACGTCACAAGTTTATCCAAAATTATTGGAGACATTATAGTTGGTTTTGATCAAGACGATACTATTGAAGTTGTGGTTGGAAGATTACTATTACAGCATAGAAAAACCATTTCCACAGCCGAAAGTTGTACTGGTGGAAAAATTTCTCAAATGTTAACATCAGTTTCAGGTGCTTCACATTACTTTCGTGGAAGCGTAGTAAGTTATGCTACCGATACAAAAGTTTCTATTTTAGGTGTTTCACAAAGCACTATTGATAACGAATCTGTAGTAAGTGCTGCTGTTGCAAAAGAAATGGCTATTGGAATTCAAAAATTGATGCAAACGGATTATGCCATAGCTACAACAGGTAACGCTGGTCCGAGTAAAGGCGAAGCAGATGCAGAAGTTGGCAAAGTATTTATTGCTTTGGCTACGCCAAATGAAATTATAATTACTGAATTTGATTTTGGCCAACCTCGTGAAAAAGTGATAGATAGAACAGCAAATAAAGCACTGGAAATATTGCAGAAAGAAATTTTAAAAAATCTGCACTAATTTTTTTGTTACTACAATATATTTTCCTTAAGTTTGCACCCTCGAATTGAATAACGATAAAAGAAAAGAATAATGTCAAGAGTTTGTGACCTTACAGGTAAAAAAGCGATGGTAGGAAATAATGTTTCTCACGCTATGAACAAAACTAAGAGAAAATTTTCTGTTAACTTAGTTAAAAAACGTTTCTATCTTGCTGAAGAAGACAGATGGATTACGCTAAGAGTAGCTGCGTCTACAATTAAAACAATCAACAAAAATGGATTAGCTGCTGTTTTGAAAAAAGCAAGAGTTGAAGGATTTATTAAATAATTCTATCCAATAAAAATAAAGTAAGATGGCAAAGAAAGGTAATAGAATACAAGTTATTTTAGAGTGTACTGAACACAAAGGAACAGGTCTTCCTGGAACTTCTCGTTACATCACTAACAAAAACAAAAAAAATACTCCAGACAGATTAGAGATTAAAAAATTTAATCCAATCTTAAAGAGAATGACTGTTCATAAAGAAATTAAATAATTTAGAGTTTTACCTTATTTGTAAAATTTCAAATACTCAATAATCATGGCAAAAAAAACCGTTGCAACGTTACAAACAACTTCAAAAAGATTGACCAAAGCAATTAAAATGGTTAAGTCACCAAAAACTGGTGCTTACACTTTTGTTGAAAGTATAATGACACCAGAGGAAGTAGATAATTTTCTAAAAAAGAAATAATTATATAAAACGCTATACATCAAAGCTACTTTCGTTAGAAAGTAGCTTTTTATTTTTATATTTGTCGCTGTTATACAATAAGTAGTAGGTTAAAATCTAATTCTTAATTCCTCAATACTAAAATTATAATGAGTTTTTTTAAAAGAATATTTTCCTCAGAAAAGAAAGAAATCTTAGATAAAGGTTTAGAACAAACGAAAACCTCGTTTATCTCTAAACTAACCAAAGCTGTTGCAGGTAAATCAAAGGTAGATGATGAGGTTTTAGACAATCTTGAAGAAGTCCTTGTTTCCTCTGATGTAGGTGTTAATACTACACTCAAAATCATCGAAAGAATTGAAACCCGAGTTTCTAACGATAAATACATGGGTACTGATGAATTGAACCAAATTCTTCGTGAAGAAATTGCAGGACTTTTATCAGAAACAAAATCTGGAGAAGAAACTGAGTTTACCATTCCTGCAAATAAAAAACCATATGTAATAATGGTTGTTGGTGTAAATGGTGTTGGAAAAACTACAACCATTGGGAAGTTAGCAAACCAATTTAAGAAAGCTGGATACAAGGTAGTTCTTGGTGCTGCTGATACTTTTCGTGCTGCTGCTATCGACCAATTACAAATATGGGCAGATAGAGTAGGTGTTCCATTAGTAAAACAACAAATGGGAAGTGATCCAGCTTCGGTAGCTTTTGATACACTACAAAGTGCGATAACTCAAAATGCAGATGTAGTGATTATAGATACAGCAGGTCGTTTGCATAATAAAGCCAATTTAATGGCAGAATTATCCAAAGTAAAACGAGTGATGCAAAAAGTAGTTGCTGATGCACCGCATGATGTATTATTGGTTTTAGATGGCTCTACAGGACAAAATGCTTTTGAACAAGCTAAACAGTTTACTGCTTCAACTGAAGTATCATGCCTGGCGGTTACCAAGTTAGACGGAACGGCTAAAGGTGGTGTTGTAATAGGTATCTCAGACCAATTTCAAATACCAGTTAAATATATTGGAGTAGGTGAAGGTATTGAAGATTTGCAAGTGTTTAATAAATTTGAATTTGTAGATTCATTTTTTAAATAAAAGATTATGAATAAAGTTTTAGGGTTCTTTAAAGAATCATCTCCCTTAAAATTAATTTTAATAAGTGTTGGTATAGCAGTTGTCAGCTATTTTATACAAAAACCGTTACCCAATATATTTATGGGTTTAAGGCTTATTGCATTTATGCTTTTTGTATACGGAACCATTAGATTATTGAACAGAAGATAACATATCTTTTTGTAAATTTAATTTTATTACTTTTAAGAATAAATTTTTACTTCCTTTCCACATACATTTCGCTGCGTAAGGGATTCTGTAATTTGGCATCGGTAAAGTCTCTGTGAATAAAGCTTGGTACTTGTGGGATTTTTTTACCGCTAGAAATAATTTGGTTAATGGCAACATTCAATAAAGGTTCGTTTACACTGCCAAGAGTACCCATGTTGTTGAGGTTTTCGGGCAACAAAATAGTAGGGTTTATTCCAGTTGTATAGTCGCCAAAATTATTTTTGTTTACTATCTTCAACACTATGGGTTGCATTGCATATTTGTGGTTGGGGTTTACATTGGTTTTAGCAAATGTAGGCGAATCATAGAGCGTAATTGACCCTACATTTTTACCCGTGGTGATGTCACCAATTTGCACAACTTCTACATAAGGTTTCAAGCAGTTAATTACCAACTCGCTGGCGGATGCAGTACCTTTGGTTGTCAAGATGTAGACTTTATTAAGGTTCAAACCATTTAAACCGCCAATGAATTTGTTTTGTAAAGCACCAGGATTGTTATTCAAATAGTATGCTTGCGCTTTGGCATTCCATTGTTGTCTAGCAAAGAGTTGCCCGGTAAATTGTCCTGTTATCATGCTGGCTAATTTCACTGCAGTATTGACAGAACCTCCTGAGTTATAACGCAAATCGAGTACTAAATCAGTCACATTTTGTGCTGCCAAATTGCCAATAGCCGCGTTAAGTTGGTTATCATAATTAGCATAAAATCCGTTATACATTAAGTATCCGATATTGTGTGTGCCTTGTGTAATAACCGTATTTAAATATAAAGGATTTTCTTCCAAGGCAGTTTTGTTTAAAGTAACTGATTGACCGTTTGGTGTAATAGTGACTAAACCGCTATTGTCGCAACTATAATCAGCTAAGTTAACAGTATAAGTTTCATCATTGCTGAATAGGAGTGTTCTATAATTGTCATCTGTCAACGAAATTCCGTTAATCGCATAGAAAATATCTCCGCGTTGTATGTCTTTGTTAGCAGCATCAGAATTCGGAATAATGTACCTAACCCACCCATATACATTAGTAGTTGAATTAACATGTTTTAGCCCAAAATCCATTCCGTTGTTCAAAGTGCTTCCCGAAAGCACACCTTCTAAGACGGAATAGTCGCTATAGATACCACTAAACCTGTCTGTAGGCGAAGGCACACGCAAGTGATTGAATAAATCTGTTGAATTTGCAAACGTGGTTAAGAAGTTGTTCAACTCCGATTGATTAGCAAATCTGTCGTCAGCCAAATCTGTCACATCGGTTTGCCAGAGGTAATATAAATTCATTCCTTTCCACACAAAGTCTTTTACTTCAAGAGTACTAGGAACGGCATTGTCATCCATATCAGAACATCCATTGGGAACGACTGTTAATAATAAGAACAATGAGTAAATCTGAAACTTTTTCATAATTACTTTTAATTTATTAAGTGTAAATTTACTAAGTTTATATTAATAATTGTATTTTGTTTGTAACAAATAAACTAGTCCCTCGTCTAGCTTATATAACCACTAGTCAAAAGTAGTTTCGATGCATCAAAAAGAGTTTATGCAACTAGTCAATCCGTTTAAGGATAAAATCTTCCGAATAGCTAAACGATTACTCGTGAGCGGTGAAGAAGCTGAAGATGCCACTCAAGAAGTGTTAGTCAAATTATGGAATAAGAACGAAAGTTTGAATGGGTATAAAAGTATAGAAGCATTTGCTATGACAATGACAAAGAATTATTGTTTAGACCAATTGAAATCCAAACGAGCTAGTAACATTATAATTGTTCAAAACAATTACACCGACAGGGAAGCAGGTTTGCAAGAAAGATTGGAGGACAAAGACACTTGGAACTGGGTTGAAAAGATCATAAACAACTTGCCCGAACAACAAAAACTTATTGTTCAAATGCGTGATATTGAAGAAATGGAATTTGAGGAAATAGCTAAGGTGTTAGAAATGAATGAGCAAGCCATCAGAACAGCACTCTCAAGAGCAAGAAAAACAATAAGAGAACGAATGATAAAAGTACATCATTATGGTATTGGATAGAATTGAAAAATTATTAGAAAAATACTTTGCTGCAGCAACCACTATTTTAGAAGAAAAAGAGTTAAAAGATTATTTTGCTTCTTCCAATGTTGCCCCAACTTTGGATCAATATAAACCAATATTTGTTTATGCCGTTCAAGCAAAACAAGAACAGTTTATTGCACCAGTAACTTTAAAAAACAACAAAAGTTCAAATTTATTGTGGTTATCCGTTGCTGCATCTGTAGTAGTTTTATTGGGCGCGGTACTATTTACATTTAACCAATACAATAAACCAGAGTCGCAAGATTTAGGTACGATTGATGATCCTAAAATTGCTTTTAGAGAAACGCAAAAAGCATTGGATATGATTTCTGAACATGTAAATAAAGGTTTAGGAAGTATAAAATATATTAATGAATACGAACAAACAAAAAACAAAATTTTTAAATAATTAAAATCTAGAAAAATGAAAAAATTAATTTTAAGTCTGGTAATAGTTTTAACGACAAACACCTTTTTTGCACAATCTGTCTTCGATAAATTTGACGGTTTGGATGATGTAACCACAGTAATAGTGAATAAAAAGATGTTTGCTCTGTTAAGTAAAATGGATGTAAAAGATAAAGAAACACAACAATATGTGAACCTTATCAAAAAATTAGACAATCTGAAGGTATTTGTCACACAAAGCGATAAAAGATCTGACGAGATGAAAGCTGTCTCCGATAAGTATATTAAATCATCCGCTTTAGAAGAACTAATGCGTATGAACGAAAAAGGGAAAAGTGTAAAAATTTATGTAAAATCGGGAGCTTCAGATTCGCAAATTAAAGAACTATTAATGTTTGTTGAAGGTGGAGGAAAAGAAGAGTCAGTATTGATGTCTTTAATTGGTAATTTTGATTTGGATGAGCTTTCTGTTTTGACAGACAAGATGAATTTGCCTGGTGGCGATGATTTGAAAAAAGTATCAAAAGGTAAAAAATAAAACGATGAAACGGGCTTACCTCACCGCTATTTTGGTTTCATTATTTCTATTGAGTTGTAATAGTGAACCAAGTCTACAAAAATATTTTGTAGATAATTCAGAGAAGAAAGATTTTGTGTCACTAGATATTTCATCGAGTATTTTAAATATAGACAAAACAAAACTCACAACAGAACAAAAGACTGCTCTAGAATCTTTTGATAAGATGAATATTTTAGCTTATAAATTGAATAAAAACAATCAAGCTCAGTATGATATAGAAAGTCAAAAAGTAACTCAAATTCTAAAAGGAAAGGACTATCTAGAATTAATGAAGATTGGCTCTGGAAAAGATGGTGCTTCGGTAAGATTTGTTGGCGATGAAAATCATATAGATGAGTTTGTCCTTTTTGCCAAAAGAGAAGGAAATGGTTTTGCCGTAGTTAGAATTTTAGGAAATAATATGAATCCTAATAATATTATGTCAATGCTATATGTTATCAAAAGTGCTAATATAGATATGTCACAACTGAAGCCTCTACAAGATTTAATTAAATGACACTTTGAGTTATTAATTTAAAATATTTAAATGGAACAAATTTGCCATAGCAGAAAAAATCTACACTCAATTTTTTACAATAAATTCAATCGATAATTAACATAGCATTTTGCCAGCAAACCAAATTTTTGATAATCAGGAACACGGATTCTAGTGTTTTTGATTTCCATAGAAGGTGTTTTTTTTAGTTTTGACAATAACTTTTTGTAATAAATAAAAGCTGTATAGACGCCAAACTTTGCTTCCAAAGGCAGTTTTAAAATCCCTTCAAAACCAGCTTGAAAATCAGCCTCGATTTCTTTGATAATTTCGTTTTTTGAATGTTCGTCTAACCGAGACAAATCAGTATTTGGGAAATATGTTCTATTCAAATCTTCAAAATCAGCTTTTAAATCGCGAAGGAAATTAACTTTTTGAAAAGCAGAACCTAATCGCATAGCGGAGTGTTTCAATTCGTTAAACTTAGTATCATCACCATTTACAAAGACTTTTAGACACATTAATCCAACTACATCAGCAGACCCATAGATATATTCGTTGTATTCATCAAAGGTTTTGTATTCGGTTTTATGTAAATCTAACTTCATGCTTTTCATAAAAGCAGCAATCATGGTTTGTGGAATGCTATATTTATGAACCGTATTTTGAAAGGAATTCAATATTGGGTTCAAACTAATTTTATTTTCTAAAGCACTAGCTAAATCTTTTTCAAACATATCAAATAGCACTTCTTTGTTATATTCATGAAAAGTATCTACAATTTCATCTGCAAAGCGAACAAAACCATATATATTATAAATGTCTTGGCGGATGTTTGTTGCTAACATTTTTACAGCAGCAGTAAACGAAGTGCTGTATGATTTAGTAACATTCCTGCTACATTCAAAAGATACGGTGTCAAAAAGTGATTTCATTCTATTGCTCTTAAATTTTAGCTGTGTTTTTTTATTAAATCTGCCACCAGTTTTCCTGATATTAAAGCAGGTGGTACTCCTGGTCCAGGAACGGTTAATTGTCCAGTGAAATATAAATTTTTAACTTTTTTACTTTTTAATTTAGGTCTTAAAAATGCAGTTTGCATTAATGTATTCGCCATTCCGTATGCATTTCCTTTATAGGAGTTATAAACTTCTTCAAAATCGAGTTTACAAAAAGATTCTTTAAAAATAATATTTTCTTTTATATTTTGTCTAGTTAAAGTCTCAAATCTTGAAATTATTTTTTCAAAATAGGTTTCTCTTAATTCTGGCGTGTCTTCAATTCCCGGTGCAAGTGGAATTAGAAAAAAACCAGATTCCTTTCCTTCAGGCGCTGCAGTTTTGTCTGTTATAGAGGGAAAATTTGCATAGAATAAAGGATTTTTAGGCCATTTTGGTTCATCGTAAATGTCTTTCGCATGTTGGTTGAAATCCACATCAAAAAACAAAGCATGGTGAGAAATATTATCTATTTTTTTGTTGAAACCTACATAAAAAAGTAGGGAAGAAGGAGCAAAAGTCTTGCTTTCCCAATATTTTTCAGAATAAACTCTATATTCTGGTTCTAATAAAGTTTCAGTGTGATGGTAATCAGCACCGCTCAGAATAATATCTGCATCTATTCTTTTCCCTTTTATTTGTATGGCAACGGCCTTTTTATTTTCTACAATGATTTTCTCAATGTTGGAATTGGTTTCAAATTTTACGCCTAATTCCAAAGCCAAAAGTTCCATTCCACGAATCACGTCATACATCCCAGTTTTAGGATGCCAAGTTCCCATTCCAAAATCAGCATAATTCATGAAACTATAAAACGATGGCGTATCGGAAGGTTTTGCGCCTAGGAATAATACTGGGAATTCTAATATTTGAATTAGTCTTTGGTTTTTAAATTTTTTACGTACGTCCTTACTAATATTGCTAAAAAACTGACCTACTTTTAATGCGGTTTCTGTGGTGATTAATTCCAAAGCTGATACTCCCGGACGGTAAACCAAATCTTTTATAGCAATATCATAATTGCTTTTGGCTTCAGCCATAAACTTTTCTAGAACTTTACCACTTCCTTCTTCAATTGTTTCAAATGTTTTTATTATTTCCTCTAAATTATCCGCGATAGTAATAAAATCATTAATTCCATAATAAACTCTGTAGGCAGGTGATAATTTTATTAACTCATAATAATCGGAGGGTTTTTTATTAAAGTCACCAAAAAAACGTTCAAAAACATCGGGCATCCAGTACCAACTTGGACCCATGTCAAAAGTGAATCCTTCTTTTTTTAATTGTCTGGCTCTTCCTCCTATAGATGCGTTTTTTTCATAAACAGTTACTTTATTTCCTTGTTGTGCAAGATAACACGCCGCTGCTAATGATGAAAAACCTGAACCAATTATTTTAATGTCTTTTTTCATGTGTACTACAAAAGTAACTAAAAGGTAAACAAAAGAAGTAGCTTTCTGAAAGATTTATAGGTGATTTACCAACTCATCAATCGATTTGAATGATATTGTTTTGTTGTTGATGTGTTTTTGATCCAAGTGTTCTATCATTCTTCCTATCAACCATAATTCAGACGATTCATCCAAGATTTGTTCTTTCAATTTTTTGATATAATTATTTACTTCTGCTTTTTCAGGTTCCACAGTCATGTAACAAACATAGGTGATGTTATTGAAGTATTTTTTCAAATCCTTTAAGCTATCTATTGGAACACTTTCACCCAAATATATTGTCTTGTACCCACTGCTAAGAATTTCATAATTTACATACATTAAGCCTAATTCGTGAATTTCATTCATGGGAAGATAAAGAACAAAAATTCGGTCTTGTTTTGTAGGTGCTTGAATTTGAATTTTCTCGGTATTGACCAGTAATTTTAATTTTATCAAGTAACTAATAAAATGTTCGTGAGCAGGCGTAACAGTTTCTGCTTGCCAAAGAAATCCAATTTCTTCCATTAGAGGAATGAATACTTCAAAAAATACTTCTCTAAAAGATTTTTCTGAAAGTAGGGTGTTGTATGTTTTAAAAAATAAATTCTGATCGAAATTCATCATCGCCAATTTGAAAGAACTTAGGGCGTGATTTTTTGCATTTTTTACTGTAACAATTTCTCTAACTAATTCCGGAATTTTTTCCTGAGGCATTTTCGAAATCTTAGAGATTTTGTAGCCATAATCATGTAACAATGTGATATTTAAAAGCTTTTGTAGAGCTAATAAATCATAAAAACGAATATTTGTTTCTGTCCGCATTGGTTCTAAAACGTTGTATCGTTTCTCCCAAATACGAATGGTATGTGCTTTAATTCCTGACAGATTTTCTAAATCTTTAATACTGAAAGTATTTTTAACACTGTTCATCGTTTGTTTTTTTTTGTTAAACAAAAGTAGTGAAATAATTATATAAAAAATTAGGTGTTAAATAATAATTAAAAAAGGAAGCCTACACTGTTTGATTTTTATGTTAGCATATTGAATTGACTTCGCCTTTCCCAACAGAGCTCTGTTTTGAAAAAAGAAATGTCCAAACCAAATTAATTCAAGCAAGTAGAGTAGTAGTTTTATCACAAGGGATTGACTTCGTCTTTCCCAACAAAGCTCCGTTTTGAAAAAAGAAATGTCCAAACCAAATTAATTCAAGCAAGTAGAGTAGTGGTTTTATCACAAGGGATTGACTTCGTCTTTCCCAACAAAGCTCCGCTTTGAAAAAAGAAATGCCCAAACCAAATTAATTCAAGCAAGTAGAGTAGTGGTTTTATCACAAGGGATTGACTTCGTCTTTCCCAACAAAGCTCCGCTTTGAAAAAAGAAATATCCAAACCAAATTAATTCAAGCAAGCTTGATTATTTGGTTTGGATATTTCTTTTTATTCGTGACCACGGTGGGATTTGAACCCACACGCCCTTACGAGCACCACCCCCTCAAGATGGCAAGTCTACCGTTTCTCCACGTGGCCTGAAATAAAAAAAAAGTCAAGCTTAACGCTCGACTTTTAAGTGACCCGACTGGGGCTCGAACCCAGGACCCCATCATTAAAAGTGATGTGCTCTACCAACTGAGCTATCGAGTCTATAAGAGTTTTTAAGAAAAAAAATGTGACCCGACTGGGGCTCGAACCCAGGACCCCATCATTAAAAGTGATGTGCTCTACCAACTGAGCTATCGAGTCTTTTTCTTTTCTTGAATGCGGGTGCAAATATAAGACCTTATTATTTATATTTCAAAGCAATTTTATTATAAATTTACCTTTTTTTGGCAATAGGTGTTAATGACTTAATATATAAGGTTTTATTGTAATGCAGAAAATTATTTTGATAGGTTATATGGCTGTTGGTAAGACTACAATTGCACAATTATTAGCTAAAAAAATCCAAATGGAATGGCTTGATTTAGATAAAGTGATAGAAGACAAAATCAATTTATCCATAAAAAATATTTTTGAACAAAAAGGGGAGATTTATTTCAGGAAAATAGAACATGATATTTTTAAAGTTCTAATTGAAAATGAGCAAAAACTTATTATAAGCACAGGTGGTGGAACACCTTGTTACGCAAATAATCACCAATTATTAAATGGGAAAAATGTAGTTTCAATTTATTTAAAAGCTTCTGTAGATGTTATTTTTGAAAGATTAAAAAATCAAAAAGACGATAGACCTTTAGTTGCCAATCAATCGGATGATGAATTAAAAGAGTTTATTGCTAAAAATATTTTTGATAGGAGTTTCTTTTATAATCAGGCTACTCACGTCATTGATATTTCTACAAAAAAACCAAATGAAGTGGTAGAAATCATTCTTCAAAAACTAAACTAAGTAAGCATAATCATTATCCTCTTGAAAGACCACATGAACATGTTCTTTTGATGAAGTTGATAATGAAATCCCTTTGAAATCTGCTTTTACAGGAAATTTTTTATGATTTCTATCTACTAATACGGCGGTTTTAAACTTTTTAACAGGTACCTCCAAGAAATGTTTTACGCCATATACTAATGTTGTTCCAGAATTTAAAACATCATCTACAAGCACAATTCCTTTGTTGGAATAAACTTCTTTAGAGATTGAGGTTGTTATGGTATTGAATGGATTTTGTTTGTCGATTGTTACCTCACATAATATTACTTTGAGGTCTGAAATAGTATTTAAAACAACATTAATTTTTTCAGCTAAAGTAAATCCGTTTTTGGTTATGCCAGCCAATATTATTTCTTTTTCATCAGTATAAGTTTCTAGAATTTGATAGGCTATGCGTCTTATTTTATGTTCAATTTCTTGATGATTTAGGATGATATTTTGCATCGTTTTTTGTTTTTTATTAAAATTATTTTGTTGTGTTTTATTATTCAATATCTAAACCAAAATCTTCTATATCTCTTCTATCTTTTTTAGTTGGTCTTCCTGTTCCGGTTTTTCTATAATGTTCTTTTGATAGTTTTAGTAACTCTAAATGAGCAAAAGTTTCAGGGGTCGTATCATCTTTTCTATAGATATCAACTAATTTTGCTCCCACACGACTTAGCGGAATATCTAAAACAGTTATTTGATAAATTATTTGATCTTTTCTGAATGTAATTTTATCCATTGGAAAAACCTCCCTAGATGCTTTCGCCACTTGTCCATTTACAGTGATTTGATTTTTTCTACAGGCCTCAGTTACCATGTTTCTAGTTTTATAGTAGCGAACACACCATAAAAATTTATCTACTCTCATATTTTTTCCAAATTCAAAGTTAAATTGTTTACAAAAATAAATCAATATTGTATCTTGCGCGCTTTAAATCTAAATAAAAATGAATACTTTTTTTAAAGCTATATTACTTATCACCTTGAGTATCTCTATAGTTTCTTGTACCAAAAGCGATAATACAACGGTGTCATTGCGTGATTATACCGAACAATATGATAAAGACATAAAGCTTATTGAAAAGTTTTTACAAACTCATTACATAGAAGTTATTAATCATCCTGGTTTTACAGATGATAAAGACGTTGCTTATATAGAAATTCCTGAAGGTGGATCACAAACTTCAATTTGGAATAGTCCAGATTTAGTAACTGACTTCACAGTAGATCAAAATGATATTACCTATAAAGTATATTATTTGAAGCTAAGACAAGGTTCTGGACCTACTAGTAAGTCCCCTTGTAATGTAGATAAAGTATTAACTGCTTATCGTGGAGAATATTTATATACGGTAAAAGAAACCGTTGGAGATGTTGAAGTAGATCGTTTAAAACATGTTCAATTTGAAGAATCAATTAATCCTCAAACATATTTTAATTTAACCTCTGTTATCAAAGGTTGGAGTGAAGTATTCCCAAAATTTAAAACAGGAACTTATGCTGCAAATGTTGATGGCACCATTACTTTTAATGATTTTGGAGCAGGTGTTATGTTTTTGCCTTCAGGTTTAGCTTATTATGCTAATTCTACTGCTTCAATTCCTGCTTATTCTCCTTTGGTATTTTCTTTCAAATTGTATGAAATTCAAAGAAATGATCAAGATGGCGATGGTATCGATTCCTATTTAGAAGATATAAACGGTGATGGCTATGTTAGAATATTGGATTCTGGAGTTGTAAATCCAGATGATACTGATGGAGATGAAATTCCAGATTTCTTGGATATTGACGATGATGCAGATACTTTCAAAACTAAAATAGAAATATTAAATCCACTAACAGGAGATGCTTATCCGTTTGCAGATATACCACTTTGTTCAGATAATAAGAAAAAACATCTTTCAACTGTTTGTCACTAATAGTAGTAAAAATAAAAAATCCGCTCAACGAGCGGATTTTTTATTGAAAATATTATTTTCTCTTTATCACTTTTTCAACAGCTTCCACAATGGCTTGATGGTTAAGTTTGTATTTTTCCATTAATTGAACTGGTGTGCCGCTTTCGCCAAAGCTATCATTTACCGCAACAAACTCTTGTGGTTTTGGATTGTTTAGTGCTAAGACTCTAGCAACACTTTCCCCCAAACCACCTAAAATATTATGTTCTTCAGCAGTTACTACGCAACCCGTTTTAGCAACTGATTTCAATATAGCTTCATTATCTAGTGGTTTAATAGTATGGATATTGATTACTTCTGCCGAAATACCTTGAGTTTCTAGTGCTTCTGCAGCAATTAAAGCTTCCCAAACCAAGTGTCCTGTAGCTATGATAGTTACATCTGTACCTTCATTAAGTGTAATTGCTTTACCAATTACAAAAGGTTCATCTGCGGGAGTAAAATTGGGAACGACTGGGCGACCAAAACGCAAATAAACTGGACCGTGATGGTCAGCAATGGCTAATGTTGCCGCTTTGGTTTGGTTATAATCACAAGTATTGATTACGGTCATTCCCGGTAACATTTTCATTAAACCAATGTCTTCTAAAATTTGGTGTGTGGCACCATCTTCACCCAAAGTTAATCCAGCATGTGAAGCACAAATTTTCACATTCTTATCAGAATATGCTACCGATTGACGAATTTGGTCGTAAACTCTTCCCGTAGAAAAGTTAGCAAAGGTTCCGGTAAACGGAATTTTGCCACCTATAGTTAAACCAGCAGCAATACTAATCATATTGGCTTCAGCAATTCCGATTTGGAAAAAGCGTTCCGGATGATTTTTCTTGAAATCGTCAAACTTTAAGGATCCAATTAAATCGGCACAAAGAGCCACAACGTTTTCATTTTTTTGTCCGAGTTCTGTCATTCCTGCTCCGAAACCTGAACGGGTATCTTTACTTCCTGTGTTTTCGTATTTTTTCATAATGCTAATAATCTCCTAATGTTACTGGATTTTGTGATAATCCGTTGGCTAACTGTTCATCGTTTGGGGCTTTTCCATGCCAAGCATGGGTGTGCATCATATAATCTACTCCATTACCCATAACGGTGTGTAGTAAAACACAAACAGGTTTGCCTTTACCTGTTCTTGACTTCGCTTCGGTCATTCCAACAATAATGGCTTCTATAGTGTTACCTTCTTTAATTTCTATAACATCCCAATCAAAAGCTTCAAATTTAGCTTTAAGATTTCCCATGTTCAATACTTCATCTGTAGAACCATCAATTTGTTGTCCGTTATAATCAATAGTTGCGATAAGATTGTCCACTTTTTTTGCAGAAGCATACATAATAGCTTCCCAGTTTTGCCCTTCTTGCAATTCACCATCACCCAATAAAGCATAGACAAGATAGTCATCTTCATTAAGTTTTTTTGCTTGTGCAGCTCCTATAGCAACAGATAAGCCTTGCCCTAATGACCCAGATGCTACTCGAATTCCTGGTAACCCTTCATGCGTAGTGGGATGGCCTTGTAAACGGGAATTCAATTTTCTAAAAGTGTCTAACTCCGAAACCGGGAAATAACCAGTACGAGCTAAAACGCTATAAAAAACTGGAGAAATGTGACCATTAGACAAGAAGAATAAATCTTCACCAATGCCGTCCATGTTGAAACTTGAGTTTCTTTTTAATTGCTGTAGATAAAGTACAGTGAAGAATTCAGCACATCCTAATGAACCTCCAGGATGTCCAGAGTTCACAGCGTGTACCATGCGAAGAATGTCTCTTCTTACTTGAGTTGTAAAATCTTGTAGTTGTTGAATGTTTGACATTATTTGTAGTTATAATTATTTGCCGTTAAAAGTAATTCTAATTTTAAAGTATGGCAAATGATTTTATCACAAGTTATTAATATAAAACAATTCATTTTTGTCCATGTGGTAATTATATAATTCCCATATTGAATTTTGTAAATAATGGCTAATGGATTGAACTACTTTTACTAAAGCACAAACAAAAAGTATAAAAATTAAATGGAAGATAACTCAAAAGGTTATTAATACTAAAAATTATAATCAATAGCTTGATCTACAAAAAAATCAAAAAAGGCTAAAAAATGAATCAGTAAGAGCAAAAATCACTATCAACCGTTTATAAAGAAATAGCATTAACTAAAAAAGAAATATCATGGAGAATAAAAAAAATATTATCTCTGCTCAGGGCTACAGAAACGACCAGAACACTACTAGTAATTCTGGCTTAAATGGTCAAGATTTAAATCGAGCACAAACGGAAAGTAAATATGATTCGCATTCGGAAGAAAAGCCTCATCAAAAAACAGTTGTTATTACAGACTCCAAAACTGATCGTGTTTCACATGATAACAGAGACACTACCTCTAGTCAAATTACAAATGAAGTTTATGAAAATAACATGACAGATGAAGGAACTGAAGATGATGATTTAGAAAACTACCCAAATGGTTGAAGCAACTCTGATGAAGAGTTGCTAAACTATCAGGAGAATCCTAATCCAAATGAAGATGGTTCTCTATTATTCCTGAAAAGAAATAATGTTGCTTTTCCAAGCATTTCTTTAAAAAAAGTTTAGTTAACTGCAAAAAGGCAACTCGTTAAAATGGTGAGTTGTCTTTTTTTATGTGCATAACACTGTTAAATAAATTCACAATTCACAATTCACAATTCACAATTCTTTTATCTTTGCGAGCTGTAAATTACCTTTATGAAATTTGACTTATTAGCCAAAGACCCTAATTCAAAAGCGCGTGCCGGAAGTATTACAACGGATCATGGAGTGATTGAAACTCCAATATTCATGCCTGTAGGCACTGTAGCATCTGTAAAAGGTGTTCACCAACGTGAATTAAAAGAAGAAATAAATCCCGACATTATTCTTGGGAATACCTATCATTTATACTTGCGTCCGCAAACTGCAATCTTGGAAAAGGCTGGAGGTTTGCACAAGTTTATGAATTGGGATAGAAATATTTTGACGGATAGTGGTGGCTATCAAGTCTATTCACTTTCGGCAAATAGAAAAATAAAGGAAGAAGGCGTAAAGTTCAAATCTCATATTGATGGTTCGTACCATTTTTTTACTCCAGAAAATGTTATGGAAATTCAAAGAACCATAGGTGCTGATATTATTATGGCTTTTGACGAGTGTACGCCTTATCCATGTGATTATCGCTATGCACAACGTTCTATGCATATGACACATCGATGGTTAGATAGATGTATAAATCATTTGGAAAAAGTGCCTGTTAAATATGGATATGACCAAACTTTTTTTCCGATAGTTCAAGGAAGTACCTATAAAGATTTGCGTCAACAGTCGGCTGAATATATTGCCAATGCTGGAGCACAAGGCAATGCTATAGGTGGATTATCAGTTGGTGAACCAGCCGAAGAAATGTATGCTATGACTGAGGTAGTAACTGCTATTTTACCTCAAGATAAGCCACGTTATTTGATGGGTGTAGGAACTCCAATAAATATTTTGGAAAACATTGCTTTAGGGATTGACATGTTTGACTGTGTAATGCCTACTCGTAATGCAAGAAACGGAATGTTATTTACTGCTAACGGAACAATAAACATCAAAAATAAAAAGTGGGAAGACGACTTTTCTCCTGTTGATGAAATGGGTTATACTTTTGTAGATACCGAATATACAAAAGCCTATTTACGTCACTTGTTTGCTGCTAATGAATATTTAGGGAAACAAATTGCTACGATTCACAATTTAGGTTTTTATATTTGGTTGGTTCGTGAGGCCAGAAAACATATCTTAGCAGGAGATTTTAGAGTTTGGAAAGAGATGATGGTTAAAAATATGAGCCAACGATTATAAAGTTACGAGTTTAAAGATAGGAGTATAGTAAATACTCGAAAACTTTGAACCCAAAACCTTGAACCCGAAACCAACTACATGCTAAAAATAATTGACAAATATATTCTTAAACGCTATCTAGCTACATTCTCCGTAATGTTGCTAATGTTTATTCCCATAGGCATAGTGATTGATGTTTCGGAGAAAGTCAATAAGATGATAGAAAATCATGTGGCTTTTAGTGCTATTGCAAGATATTATTTAGACTTTACGATTTATTTTGCCAATCTTTTATTTCCTATATTTTTGTTTCTTTCTGTTATTTGGTTTACTTCAAAATTGGCTAATAATACTGAGATTATAGCCATTTTAAGTTCGGGGATTTCTTTTTCAAGATTTATGCGTCCTTATATTATTGGGGCAACAATTATATCTGCTTTAGCCTTATTAATGACTATTTTTTTAGTGCCTAAAGCAAGTGCTGGTTTTAAAAGCTTCAGATATACCTATCTCACAACTGATGGTGTTAATGATATGCGAAACAATTCTGATGTGTTTCGTCAAATTAGTAAAGATGAATATATTTTTGTGAGTAATTTTAATGAAATTTCAAAAATGGCTTTTAATTTTTCTATGGAAAAATTTGATGGCGATAAGTTGAAGTATAAATTAATTGCAAACAGAATTAAATGGAATGTAAAAGACAGTACTTATACTTTATTCAATTATAGCAAAAGAAAGATCGGTAAGTTTGGTGATAGTATAGAATCAGGCGAAAAAAAAGATACTGTTTTCAATTTTGATTTAGAAGATTTAACACCAGTTGTTTTTATTGCAGAAACCCTACCTTTAGATGATTTGAATAAATTTATAGATAAAGAAAAAGCTAGAGGTTCTTCTAATATAAATGTCTATTTAGTTGTTTTATATAAAAAATATAGTATACCAGTTTCGGCATTTATCTTAACTATTATTGCTGTTGCCGTATCTTCTATGAAGCGTCGTGGTGGCATGGGAACTAATCTAGCTATTGGAATTATATTAGCGTTTGCTTTTGTGTTCTTAGATAAGGTTTTTGGTGTTTTGGCAGAGAAGTCAGCTGCTCCACCATTATTGGCTGTTTGGACACCAAATATTGTTTTTGGAATACTAGCTATTTTTCTTTTAAGGAATGCTAAACGATAATGTGAAGAGCTATTTGCATCTTCATTTGATAGTATTCATTTGGGGGTTTACAGCCGTTCTTGGGGCATTGATTTCTTTGGATGCTTTACCATTAGTTTGGTTTCGAATGCTATTCGCAGTAGGATTTATAGCTGTTTATATTTACTTCAAAAAAATCTCTTTACGTATTTCAAAAAAAGTGTTGTTGCAGTTTTTATTCTCAGGGTTGATTATTGCTTTACATTGGTTTACATTTTTTCACGCCATCAAAATCTCAAACATTTCTATAACCTTAGCATGTCTTTCAACAGGAGCTTTGTTTACTTCATTATTAGAACCAATATTATATGGTAAAAAAATAGTGCGATATGAAGTTTTTTTTGGATTACTTGTTGTTTTTGGTTTATATATTATATTTAAGGTGGAAGGAAATTATTTTTTGGGAATCATAATCGCATTGACTTCAGCTTTTCTATCGGCCTTATTTGCTGTTATTAATTCTAAGTTTGTTAAGGAGCATGACCCAACAATTATTTCATTTTATGAACTCACAGGAGGGGTTATTTTTTTTACTTTTTTACTCTTCTTTAACCATAGTTTTTCTCCAACTTTTTTCCAGCTTTCTGCTCAAGATTTAATGTATTTGTTGATTTTAAGTTCGGTTTGCACTGCTTATGCTTTTATAGCATCAACTTCGGTTATGAAGTTTTTAAGTCCTTACACAGTAATGCTTACCATCAATTTAGAACCTATTTATGGTATAGTTTTAGCTGTTTTGATTTTTAAAGATAAAGAAAGAATGAGCTTTGAATTTTATATAGGTGCTTTCATAATTTTGCTAACGGTATTATTAAATGCTATCATAAAAAGCCAAAAATTAAAATTAAATTAATGTTAGATAAAGGTTAATGTTGTTTAAAACTAATCTTAAGTAAGTGCTTTTTATCACAATTTAAAATTTTATATTTGCGGTTCGATTAAACAAAAACTAACAACTCTATGGAATATTTAGATTTTGAACTTCCTATCAAAGAATTAGAAGAACAACTCGACAAATGCTTAATTATTGGTACTGAATCTAATGTCGATGTCACCGCTACTTGCCAACAAATTGAAAAAAAATTAGAAGAAACCAAACGTAAAATTTATAAAAATCTTACCGCTTGGCAAAGAGTTCAGCTATCACGCCATCCAAATCGACCTTATACCTTAGAACATATTACCAATTTAACTAATGGTACTTTCCTTGAAATGTTTGGTGACAGAAATTTTAAAGATGACAAAGCCATGATTGGTGGATTAGGAAAAATTGATGGACAATCATTTATGTTAATAGGACAACAAAAAGGGGTTAATACAAAAATGCGTCAATTGCGTAATTTCGGTATGGCAAGTCCAGAAGGTTATCGTAAAGCTTTGCGTTTGATGAAAATGGCAGAGAAATTTGGTATTCCAGTAGTTACCCTTATTGATACCCCTGGAGCCTATCCAGGTATGGAAGCCGAAGAAAGAGGACAAGGAGAGGCAATCGCTAGAAATATATTAGAAATGGTAAGATTGAAAGTACCAATTATATGTGTTATCATAGGTGAGGGTGCTTCTGGTGGAGCTCTAGGAATAGGAGTAGGAGATAGAGTTTTAATGTTAGAAAACACATGGTATTCTGTCATTTCTCCTGAGTCTTGTTCTTCTATATTATGGAAAAGTTGGGAGTATAAAGAACAAGCAGCCGAAGCGCTTAAGCTGACTTCTTCAGACATGAAAAAAATGAAATTAGTTGATGATGTTATACCAGAACCACTTGGTGGAGCTCATTACGATAAAGAAACTACATTCAAAACGGTTGAACAATATATAATGAAGGCTTTTAACGAATTAAAAGATTTATCAACAGAAGAATTAGTAACCCAAAGGATGGATAAATACAGCAAGATGGGAGAATATAAGGAGTAAAATCTTATAAAATGATTATAAATCCGAATCCCAATGGTTTCGGATTTTTTTTTGGTTATTAACAAAAAATAGGAACTTATAAACATTTACTTTGAATAACTCGGTGCTGATAATTTTAGTAAATTAGTTACTTTCGTTACATGGAAAATCTCAGAAACATTAACCCAATTAAAGTCGATAAAACTACTATCATAAACTTAGAAAAAGGAAAGCTACCACCACAAGCACTCGACCTTGAAGAGGCTGTTCTTGGTGCAATGATGATAGATAAGAAAGGAGTTGATGAGGTAATAGATATCCTTCAGCCGGATGCTTTTTATAAAGAAGGGCATAAGCACATTTTTGAAGCTATTTTTCAGTTGTTCACAGATTCTCAACCTATTGATTTATTAACAGTTTCTGCTCAGTTAAAAAAAGCAGGTAAACTTGACATAGCAGGAGGCGATTTTTACCTAATTCAATTAACACAAAAAATATCCTCATCTGCACACATTGAGTTTCATTCAAGAATTATATTACAGAAATTTATTCAGCGTAGTTTAATTAAAATATCCTCTGAAATCATTGAAGAATCCTATGATGAATCTACAGATGTGTTTGATTTGTTAGACAAAGCTGAATCTAAATTATATGAAGTAACTCAAGGAAATATAAAACGTAGCTCAGAAACAGCTCAAAGCCTTGTAATTCAAGCTAAAAAACGAATTGAAGATATTGCTAACAAAGAAGGAATGAGTGGTATTGCCACAGGTTTTGAAAAATTAGACAAAATCACCTCTGGTTGGCAACCTTCAGATTTGATAATTATTGCGGCTCGTCCTGGAATGGGTAAAACTGCTTTTGTGCTTTCTATGGCAAGAAATATGGCAATAGATTTTGGGCATCCTGTAGCTTTGTTCTCTTTAGAAATGTCATCAGTGCAGTTAATTACTCGTTTGATTTCTTCGGAAACTGGTTTGTCTTCAGAAAAATTGAGAACAGGAAAATTAGAAAAACATGAGTGGGAGCAATTATCAACAAAAGTAAAAGATTTAGAAAGTGCACCATTATATATTGATGATACTCCATCTCTTTCAATATTTGATTTACGTGCAAAAGCACGTCGTTTATCTTCGCAACATGGAATAAAATTAATAATTGTGGACTATTTGCAATTGATGACTGCAGGCGGAAGTAATGGAAAAGGAGCAGGAAACAGAGAGCAAGAAATTTCTACTATTTCTAGAAATCTAAAAGCTTTGGCTAAAGAATTGGAAGTTCCAGTGATTGCATTATCTCAGTTATCTCGTGCCGTGGAAACACGTGGTTCAAGCAAAAGACCTTTACTTTCTGACCTTCGTGAATCAGGAGCAATTGAGCAAGATGCAGATATTGTTTCTTTTATTTACCGTCCAGAATATTATAAAATTGATGAATGGGATGATGATGAGCAATCTCCAACTGCTGGTCAAGCGGAATTTATCATTGCGAAACACCGTAATGGTTCTCTAGAAAATATTCGTCTGAAATTTATAGGCAACTTAGGTAAGTTTGATAATTTAGAAGAATATAGTAGTGCTTTTAATGATTTACCTTCAAAAATGAATCATGACGATAATCCTTATATAACCAAGAACTTACCTTCACCTAATGAAGCTTTTGGTAGTAATATCAATAGAAATGAAGACGATAGTGATGTTCCTTTTTAAAAAAATATAATCCCTAGAAATCGATATTTTTTTATATTTTTCTTCACAGTAAATCAGTTATCTTTGGATTTATTATTTTATTAACATGTTTAAAAAGTCATTTTATATTTTCCTTTTGCTGATTTCCTTTTCCATAAGAGCTAATTTTATATTGCTCCCCATGGATGAAACCTCACAGAAAAATCATTTGAAAGCATATGGAATTACCTATTGGGCATTGGATAAACAATACAAAGCCAGTTGGTTATTAAATTATCGCGGTGGTTCTTTTCTTTTGCCTGATGTTCCAGAGATTAGAAAAGAATGTCAAATTAGAGGTGTAAGTTTTGAACTATTATCCGATGCTGAAGAGCAATCAATAGTAGTAGCTATTTCAAGTCCATCTCAAAATATGGAAACGGTTGTTTTAGAAAAAGCTCCTAAGATTGCGGTTTATTCACCACCAGGTAAACAACCTTGGGACGATGCTGTAACTATGGTCTTAACTTATGCCGAAATTCCTTTTAAAGTAATTTATGATGAAGAAGTATTGAGTGATCAGTTGATTTTATATGACTGGTTGCATTTGCATCACGAAGATTTCACAGGACAATATGGAAAATTTTATGGTGCATACAGAAATGCGCCATGGTATATTGAACAAAAGAAAGATGCTGAAGCTTTAGCTGCCAAATTAGGTTTTACAAAAGTATCACAAGAGAAACTAGCTGTGGCCAAAAAGATTAGAGACTTTGTTATCGGTGGTGGTTTTATGTTTGCTATGTGTTCTGCTACTGATAGTTTTGATATCGCTCTCTCTGCTGAAGGTTCAGATATTTGCGATCCAATGTTTGACGGTGATGATAGTGACCCAAATTATCAATCTAAAGTGGATTATAGCAGAACCTTTGCTTTCAAAGATTTTATTCTTGATAGAAGACCAGAGCATTATGAGTTTTCTGATATTGATATGACTGAAAAACGAAGAATTCCATTTGAAAAAGATTATTTCACTTTGATGGAATTCTCAGCAAAATGGGATGTAATTCCTACGATGTTATGTCAAAATCATACCCAATTAGTAAAAGGTTTTATGGGGCAAACTACTTCTTTTGATAGTAATTTAATTAAATCAAATGTGTTGACTTTAGGAAAAAATGAACTCAATGATGAAGCGCGATATATTCACGGACAAAAAGGAAAAGGATTTTTTACTTTTTATGGTGGTCATGACCCAGAAGATTATCAACATAGAGTAGGTGATGAGCCAACGGTTCTAGATTTACATCCTAATTCGCCTGGTTTCAGATTGATTTTAAATAATGTGTTGTTTCCAGCTGCTAGGAAGAAACCGCAAAAAACATAAAAAAAACTTCAAATTATATTTGGGATTTTAGTTTTGTACTTACTTATTATTCTCAATCACATAATTTAAAACTTTGGTCATCAAATGGACTCTGTCTTTTCCTAGCACGTTGTGTTTGTGCATTGGATAAGCAAAGAAATCAACTTGTTTTTGCACCTCTATAAATTTTTTGATTAAGGCAAAATTGTTTTGCATTACCACCACATCATCACTTGTCCCATGAATAAGTAACAATTTTCCTTTTAAATCCTTAACATAGTTCAAAGTGCTAGATTCATCAAATCCTTTCTGATTTTCGAATGGAGTATCCATATAGCGTTCTCCATACATAATTTCATAGTATTTCCAATCAGTTACAGGACCGCCAGCAACACCTACTTTAAATATATCTGGTTTTCTTAGCATCAAAGAAGTTGTCATAAATCCACCAAAACTCCAACCATGAACTGCTAAACGTTTACTGTCAACAAAAGGCAAAGATTTTAAATAATCCACACCTTTCATTTGATCATCCATTTCGTTAACTCCCAATCTGCCATGAATAACACTTTCAAAAGCAAAACCTCTGTTGTCTGAACCTCGATTATCAACAGTAAAAACCAAATAGCCTTGTTCGGCCATCCAATACATCCAGAGATTAGCACCATCAAGATAAGTGTTGGTTATCATTTGTGCATGTGGTCCACCATAAACATAAACTAAAACTGGGTATTTTTTTGACGAATCAAAGTTGCTTGGTTTGATTAATCGTGTGTATAAATCAGTACTACCATCAGCAGCTTTTATAGTTTTGATTTCTGCCGAACCTATTTCATAATCTTTGTATTTATTTTTGCTTTCTAGCAAACTAGTAGCTTTACCATTTTTATTATATAATAACGATTTTGAAGGAGTTGAATGATTAGAAAACTCATCAAAAAACCAATTATAGTTTGAAGATATTGAAACCGAATGTACCCCTTGGTCTTTTGTAATTAGGGTTTGCTTTCCTTTTAAATCTACTTTATATACTAACATGTTTGTTGGATTTTCTCCCGTAGCTTTAAAGTAAATTTCTCCTGCAGCAGGATTTGTGCTAACAATTTCTCTCACAGGAAATTTATTAGCCGTTAATTGTTTAATTAATTTCCCTTCGATTGTATAGTAATATAAATTTTGAAATCCATCTTTTTCACTAAACCAAACAAAGTTATTAGACTTTTCATTTGGAAAAAAAGCTTCGTGCTCTGGCTCAACCCAATTATTATTTTTTTCGTTTAGCAGTGTTCTCACAAAAGCACCAGTTTTGGCATCATATAAATTTAAATTCATATCATTTTGTCCACGATTTAACTCAGCAATCAAGATATATTTTTCATCAGGAGACCAAGCAAGATTTGTTAAATAGTCATCAGCATTTCCTTTTGGTGTAATGAAAATAGTTTTTTGTTCAGCCAAATTATATATACCCACTCTAGGTTTTTCTGATTTTTGTCCAATCATAGGATATTTGATAGTTTCTAATTTTCCTGGTGTTACGTTAATATCTAATATTGGATAATCGGCAACTTCGGTTTGATTCTTTTGATAGAAAGCTAGATAGTTAGATTTAGGAGACCAAAAAATACCATTATTAATCCCAAATTCATTCCTAGCTATAAATTGGCCAGAAACTATAGCTTCGTTGCTTTCGTTAGTAACCGCTATTTTTTCTCGATTTATTGTATAATAATATAAATTATTCTTTTCAGTAAAAGCTAAGTTTTGTCTTTTTTTGTCAAAGGTTTGGTTTTCATCTGTTTCGTTTGTTTCATGTATTTTAGTTCCTAATTTTGATTCCACTATATACACATAATATATTCCTTTTTCTTTAATTAAAAGGGTATTAGTATCTATCCAATCTACACCAGAAAAACTTTTTATGTTTGTTTTCAATACAGTATTTATGTCTGCTAATCTTATATATTCAGTTGCTTCGCTATTATTGGTTGAAGCCATCATCATTTTGGCAAAATTTTCGGTATAAAATACATATTTATTCGTATTTGGAATCCATTGAAAACCTTCTAATTTATCAGCTCTAAAAGCTCTGTTTTGTTGCAAAACGGCATCTTCAAGAGTTAGTTTTTTTAGTTGTGCTTGAGTAATTATTGTAATTAAAAAGCATAGGAAAAGAATTATTTTTTTTTGCATAATGTGATTTTATTGGACGTTGATGTGTCAAAAAAGAGTAATTTATTGGTTTAATGGTTATCCATTATTGTTGATGTCATTTATGATTTTCAAATGATGATAAGTATGTAGTTTTAAAAACCAAAGAGTAGTTTTTAAGTTCAAATCACCAAAATAAGGATGATTAAAATAACTATTTGGAGGAAGATTTCCTAGTTCAATTATATTGATTTTTGCAGCTTCAAGTTTTGTAGTTAGGTTTTCTTTTGAAGCGATTTCTGTTGGTTGCACTACTTTTGGTGCTTTTACTTTTCCTCTTGGAATTTTATTGATTGTTTTTATATAGACACGCTTCAAATTAAAACGCCATTTGTATTGTTCAGGATTTGAATTTTTTACTTGTATAATTATTCCATTAATAACCATTAAACTATGATCTAAATGCCAACCAATACTAGACTCTGAAACAGT
This sequence comes from Flavobacterium psychrophilum, assembly GCA_943325515.2. GTDB lineage: Bacteria > Bacteroidota > Bacteroidia > Flavobacteriales > Flavobacteriaceae > Flavobacterium > Flavobacterium psychrophilum_R. Next base: position 4,691 of record CALPPS020000016.1, on the reverse strand, counting down.
TAAGTTTAATTTTTTGTGATTATCTATTTGGTTTTCTAATTGATGAATAAGTTGAATGATTGTAGTCATAATAAATTGAAATTTTAAATAATCCCAAAGCCTTTTAAGAATTTGGGATTTATTTTTTATGTATTATATAAATTAAATATTTCCATCTTCATTTTCCTTGTCTAAATATTCTTGAACAATATCAATAGCATTAGTAACCACATCACTCAGTGCTGTGATAAAAGTACCATCTTGTGCACTATTAATAGCATGTTTTATTGCTTCGGTTTCTTTTGGAATGATTTCATAGGTAACATCTCTGTTTACTTCATTTATACCTTCCATGATTAAACTTATGATTTCCTCATCAGTTCTTCCTCGTAAATATTTTTCTTGACGAATGATTATATGGTCAAACATGCGAGCCGCAATAATAGCACATTCTTTAATATCTTCATCACGACGATCGCCAACACCAGCAATAATTCCAATTTTTTTGGTAGCTTCAACGGAAGACAAATATTCTTCCACACCACGATATCCAGCCGGATTGTGAGCAAAATCAATTAAGACTTTAAATTTTTTGAAATCAAAGATATTCATTCTTCCAGGTGTTTGTGCAGCACTTGGAATGAAGGTTTGTAACGACAAGCTAATATCCTCTGTTTTAAAACCTTGTAAATAGGCAGCCAAAGTGGCGGCTAATACATTAGCAATCATGAATTTGGCTTTTCCACCCATAGTCAAAGGCACATGTGTAGCTCGTTCAATACGAATTTTCCATTCGCCTTTTTTGATGGTAATAAATCCATTTTCATAAACGGCTACTATCTTTCCTTCTTTAGCAAATTTTTGCGCACTTGGGTTGTTTTCATCCATACTAAAGTAGGCGATATTACAACTCAACTCGTTTGCAATTTTTAAGCATTGAGAGTCTTCGGCATTTAAAATTGCCCATCCATCTTTCTTAACACTGCGGACTACTGTTGCTTTGACTTTAGCCAAATCATCTAAATTATGAATGTCGCTTAAGCCCAAATGGTCTTCTTGGATATTAGTAATGATTCCAATATCACATCGACTGAATCCTAAACCAGAACGTAGAATGCCTCCGCGAGCAGTTTCTAAAACAGCAAATTCTACTGTTGGATCTTTCAAAATATATTCAGCAGAAATTGGACCAGTTGTATCACCTTTTTCCATCATGTGGTTTTGAATGTAAATTCCGTCTGATGTGGTAAAGCCCACTTTGTAACCATTATTTTTTACAATATGTGCTAATAATCGGGTAGTGGTAGTTTTTCCATTGGTACCCGTTACTGCAATAATAGGAATACGACTTGGTTTGCCAGGAGGATACAACATATCAATTACTGGTGCTGCAACATTTCTTGGCAATCCTTCAGAAGGTGCTAAGTGCATACGAAAACCGGGAGCAGCATTTACTTCAAGTATGCAACCACCATTTTCTTTCAAAGGTTGTGTTAAATTTTCTGCCATGATATCTACACCACAAATGTCTAATCCGATAACACGCGAAATACGTTCGCAAAGAAAAATGTTTTCTGGATGCATCATATCTGTAACATCTACTGAAGTTCCACCAGTACTTAGATTTGCCGTTGATTTTAGGTAAACAATCTCATCATTTTTTGGCACTGAATTAACAGTATAGTTTAGTTTTTCTAATAAGTCAAAAGTATCTCTATCTGCCTCAATTTCAGTAAGTACATTTTCATGTCCATAACCACGACGAGGATCTTTGTTAGTTTCTTCAATAAGTTTTTCAATACTATCTTTTCCGTTTCCAACAACATGAGCAGGAACCCTTTTGGCAGCAGCAACTAATTTATTATCAATTATTAAAACTCTAAAATCAAAACCTGTGATAAATTTTTCTACAATAACTCTTCTACTATACTTTTGTGCATAAGCTAAACCAGAAACTGCATCTTCCCATGTAACAACATTGATAGAAGCGCCTTTTCCATGATTTCCATCTAAAGGTTTAATAACAATAGGATATCCAATTTTTTTGATAGTATTTTCTAAATCTTCTTCATCTACACATATTCCACCATTAGCAACTGGTATCGATGCCAAGTCTAACATTCTTTTGGTTTCTTCTTTATTACAGGCAATATCAACAGCAATGCTACTTGTTTTGCATGTAATGGTAGCTTGAAAGCGCATTTGATTAATTCCATAACCAAGTTGTACTAATGAATTTGTTCCTAATCGAATCCATGGAATATCACGAGCAACGGCTTCTTCAACAATGCTACCTGTACTAGGCCCTAGACGAACACGTTCACGAATTTCTCGCATTTTTTGAATATCGCCTTCTACATCATAATCAGTTCCGGAAATCAATGCTTCGGCTATAGCAACCGAACTTTCAGCAGCAAAAAGACCAACATTTTCCTCGGTATAACTAAAAACGACATTATAAATTCCAGGTGTTTTGGTTTCCCGTGTTCTGCCAAAACCAGTTTCCATTCCAGCTAATGTTTGAATTTCTAATGCTATATGTTCAATAACATGACCCATCCAAGTGCCACGTTCTATTCGAGAAAAGAAACCACCACGAGTTCCTTCAGAACAACGATGTTCTATCATAGTAGGAAACATGGCTTCAATGCGTTCTCGAAAACCTTCAATTTTATTGGTTGGAAATTGTTCCATTTCTTCCAAATCCAATCGCATTTGGATAAGTTTTTTGCGTTGTACACTCCAAATATTTGGTCCGCGTAGTGCTTGTATTTTATCTATTTTCATGAGTAGGAAAAATTAATGATAGGTTTAGGTTATGATTTTTATAAAAATAGGAAATATTTGTTTTTATAAAGTATTTTTTTTAAAATAAATACTTAAAAAAATTCATGGATATATACCTTCTATTTTCAGATTCTTAGTAAGTAATAAAATTAGTGAATAAATAGATAAAAATTATTCTTCTGTTATAAATGCTGTAATTTTTTGGTATAAATTGTCGTCATGCAGGCTGTGTCCTAAGCCATTTGTTTCAATATAAATAGAATTTTTCCAAGCTTTGGCATACAATCTTCCTTCTTCAACTTGAATTACGTTGTCACCATAATCATGAGCAATTAAGGCTTTTTGTTTCAAGTTTTTAGCAAATAAATGTCCTGCAAATTCACCTATATTTATATTGAATTTTTCTTGATAATAATTTTCTAGAAGTAATTTTACTTTAGTATTTAAACTAAGTATTTGAACAAAATTATCATTTATCTTTTTAAAATTTGATGGAGCGCCTAGCATTACAACTTTTTCTACAGCATCGTTTTTGTATTTATGTAAATAAAATGCAATGGAAGTGCCACCAATAGAATGTCCGATGATTGTTTTTGGATTATATTTTTGAGACAAAATATGAATGAATTCTGCATATTTTGGAGCATTAAATTCAGAGCCTGAACTTAAACCGTGTGCTGGTGCATCAATAGCAATAATTGTATGACCATAGGGTTTTAAGTGCTCAAGTAATTTTTTCCAACGTGAAGCATTGCTTTCCCAGCCATGGGCTAATAATATAATTTCTTTTGAACCTTTCCAAATATAGGCATGGAAGTCTTCATTGTCATACTTGAATAGTTCTAATGTTGCATTTTGTAGAGACTTCGGTAAATTATTTTTATCTAATTTTCTTTTTCTAGGTTGACTAAAAATGGTGTAAGCTAATTGCTTAGCTTTTTCAGTGTTGAAATAACTATATGCATTGATATATAAACCAACAGATTTTGTTATGAGAAAGTATTTGATTTTTTTCATAAAAAAATCCCGAACAAGTCGGGATTAATTATTATAAGTGAGCAAATATTTTTTGCATTTTCTCTCTTTCTTCTTCTGCTAATGACGCATCAACTAAAATTCTTCCTGAATGTTCGTCAGTGATAATTTTTTTGCGCGCTGCAATTTCAACTTGTGTTTGTGGTGGTATTGTAAAGAACGATCCTGCCGAAGCACCTCGCTCAATAGAAACAACTGCTAAACCATTACGAACACTTGAACGAATTCTTTTGTATGCGGCTAATAATCTTTCTTCAATTTGAGCTTCATACTGAGCAGATTTTTCTATTAAGAAGCTTTCCTCTTTTTGTGTTTCAGACATGATATCACTTAATTCAGCTTTTTTGTGTTTTAAATGAGATGTTTTTTGGTCTAATTTTTCTTTGGAGTTTGTTATTACTTCTTTTTTGTGTTCGGTTGAAGCTTTCAATTCTTTGATTTGTTTTTCAGCCAATTGAATTTCTAATTCTTGAAATTCTACTTCTTTTGTCAATGAATTGAATTCTCTATTGTTACGAACTTCTTTTTGTTGAGCAGTATATTTCTTTATAGCTGCTTGATGGTCATCAATAGCATTCTTTTTAGTTTTAATTTGTTCCTCAATTATAACTAAATCACTTTTTAATTTATCTAAACGAGTGCTTAAACCAGTAACTTCATCTTCTAAATCTTCCACTTCTAAAGGTAATTCACCTCTAACGTTTCTGATTTCATCAATTCTTGTATCTATGATTTGTAAATCGTAGATAGCTCTTAATTTGTCTTCAACACTTAGTTCTTTTGTAGTCGCCATATTTTATAAGTACTTAACTGGATTTGTATTTTCTTCTGAAAAAGAGATTGCAAAATTAGGGATTTTTTTCTTAAGAAAATCAACAATATAATTTTTT
>CALPPS020000015.1 GCA_943325515.2 Flavobacterium psychrophilum | reverse complement strand
TGTAAAAACAATTAAAGATATTCGAACCGGAATGATTTTACCCGGAATTGTCAATAACATTACTGCATTCGGTTGCTTTGTAGATATTGGTATCAAAGAAAGCGGCTTGGTTCATATTTCCCAACTCAAAGCGGGTTTTGTTTCGGATGTGAATGAAGTGGTAAAACTTCACCAACACGTTCAAGTGAAAGTTGTAGAGGTTGACGAAGAGCGAAAACGAATTCAGTTGACGATGATTGTCTAACTAAAAAATAAAAAATCCAAGATTCCAAAGGTTAAACTTTTGAATCTTGGATTTATCTTTTAGGAATTTAAAAAAGTTATTCTTTTTTATCTTCTTCTTTTTTGGTTGCAGGAGCATCGTCTTTAGCGGCATTTTTAAATTCTTTAACACCACTTCCCAATCCTTTCATTAGTTCTGGAATTTTTTTACCTCCAAATAGCAGTAAAACAATAGCCAAAATTAACAGAATTTGAGGCATTCCAATTTCTCCTAAAAATATCATTAAAAATTTCATAGTTTCTATTTATTACAATAATAATGTACAAATGTAGAAAATAAATCATTAACACGGTGTGATTTGACGTTAAAGAACGTTAAAGTTAATAAAATATAAAGCGGACTTATTTTTCTATATTTGTGCTGTAATCAAATCCCCATGTCTGAAAAACGGCTCAATCGTAAAATCATAAAGAAAAAACTATTCACAAAAAACCGCTTGGTTATTTTGAACGAGGATACTTTTGAGGAAGTTTTTTCTTTGCGATTAACCTTAATGAATGTTTTTGTGGTGGCTACTTTTGGCGCGTTTTTAATAACCTTTGTGACTACATATATTATCGCTTTTACACCTTTACGAGAGTATATTCCTGGTTATGCATCTTCGAAATTGAAAAGAAATGCCACAGAATTAGCTTTGAAATCCGACTCTTTATCAAGAGCCTTAAAGAAAAATGAGGCCTATATTGCTTCAATTAAAAAGGTGTTAACTGGCGACTTAGAATATGCTAAATTTAGTAAAGACTCTATAACTGCTTCCAACACAAAACCTGTTTCAGATGAAGAATTAAAACCATCAAAATCAGATTTAAAACTAAGAGAAGAAGTGGCAAGAGAAGACAAATACAATCTTTTCGAAAAAGCCACACCAAAAGCAAATGTGGTACTTTTTCCTCCAGTAAAGGGAATCATAACAGATAAATTTAATCCAACAAAAAAGCATTATGCGGTTGACATAGCATTAGCAAAAAATACTCCTATAAAATCTATTTTAAGCGGCACTGTAATTTTTGCTGATTGGACACCAACTACAGGAAACGTCGTTATTATTCGCCATAATAACGGTTTCATTTCTGTATATAAACATGCGGAATCGGTTACAGTTTCACAAGGCGACAAGGTAAGAACAGGTGAAGTCATCGCTCTTGCTGGTTCAACAGGACAAGAATCAACAGGCGTACATTTACATTTTGAGTTATGGAAAGATGGATATCCTATAGACCCAAGTATTTTTATTGAATTTGAATAATATGGAAAATTTATTTAATTATATTGGCGACAATATTTTGGTTATACCCTTCATTACAGGTATAGTTTTTTTAATTACGTCAATCATCACGTTACTTTTCCCTCCCAAAAATATTAATTTCTTTTATGGATATAGAACGAAAAATTCTATGAAAACTCAAGAAAGATGGGATTTTGCACAGCGATATTCAAGTAACAAAATGTTTTGGTCGGGTTTGATTCTTATAGTTTTTTCATTATCTAATTTAATTTTTGGTTTAGATATCAAATTCCAACTTATCATTAGTGCTTTAGTAATTGTTTTGACTTGTGTTTATCTATTTTATAGCACTGAAAAAGCTCTCAAAAACAATTTTACAAACGAATAATCATGTCTATAAAATCTTTTGTAGCTAAACTTTTTGCACGATATATTCACCATAAAACTAAAGCTTGGGCATTAAATCCTATTGAAACACAGCGCAACGTTTTTCAAAACCTTATGGCTTCCGCTAAAGAGACTCAGTTTGGAAAAGACCATAATTTTTCTGCAATTAAAAACTTTGAAGATTTTGCTAAACAAGTTCCTATAAGAGATTATGAAGAGATGCGACCTTATATGGATAAAGTTGTAAAAGGGGAAGAAAATATTTTATGGAAAGGGAAGCCATTATATTTTGCTAAAACCTCAGGAACCACTTCAGGTGCAAAATATATTCCATTGACTAAAGAATCGATGCCGACTCATATTGAAGCTGCCCGCAACGCCATTTTAAATTACATTCACGAAACAGGAAATGCCGATTTTGTAGATGGAAAAATGATTTTCCTACAAGGAAGTCCGGTTTTAGAAGAAAAAAACGGTATAAAACTCGGAAGACTCTCCGGGATTGTAGCACATTTTGTTCCTAACTATTTACAAAAAAATCGAATGCCAAGCTGGGAAACCAATTGCATTGAAGATTGGGAAACCAAAGTTGATGCTATTGTGGAAGAAACATTTAACGAAAACATGACCGTAATTTCTGGTATACCGAGTTGGGTACAAATGTATTTCGAAAAGCTGCAACAAAAAGGGAATAAACCGATTGGAGAAATCTTTAAAAACTTCAATCTATTCATATATGGTGGTGTAAATTATGAACCTTATCGAGCTAAATTTGAAAACTTAATAGGCAGAAAAGTAGATTCTATTGAATTATTTCCTGCTTCAGAAGGTTTTTTTGCTTATCAAGATTCTCAAGAGAATAAAGGAATGTTATTGCTTTTGAACTCCGGAATTTTCTATGAATTCGTAAAATCGGATGAGTTCTTTAAGGATAATCCAAAACGGTTTACTATTGGCGAAGTGGAATTGAACACAAATTATGTTTTAATAATTTCTACTAATGCAGGTCTTTGGGCTTACAATATTGGTGATACTGTTCAGTTTACAAGTTTGAAACCTTATCGTTTGATTGTTTCAGGACGGATTAAACATTATATCTCAGCATTTGGCGAACATGTAATTGGCAAAGAAGTAGAACATGCTTTGCAAGAAGCGATGCAAGGAACAAATGTTCAGGTTAACGAATTTACCGTGGCGCCACAAATAAATCCATCCGAAGGATTACCTTATCATGAATGGTTTATTGACTTTGAAAACGAACACAATAATTTGGAAGAATTTGCGTTACTTATTGATAATGCTATGAGAATACAGAATTCTTATTATAATGATTTGATTATAGGAAATGTATTACGAACAATAGTTATCACTAAAGTTCCAAAAAATAGTTTTCAAGATTACATGAAATCCATTGGGAAATTAGGGGGACAAAATAAATTACCTAGATTAAGCAATGATAGAAAAATAGCTGATTTTTTTCAGAAAAAAGAATAAAGATGCAAGAAAAAAGAGTTTTGTGGATGGTGGCGATGTTGATTAGTTTTTCTGTAACAGCTCAGGTAAAAGGTATCGTTGTTGATGAAAATAACAAACCTATATCGTATGTTAATATTTGGGCAGAAAATGAAAACATAGGCACTACATCTGAAGAAAATGGTTCGTTTTTAATCAATGTTAATAACGCCAAAAATCTTGTTTTTTCAGCTTTGGGCTATGAAAAGAAAATAGTAAAAGCGTTAGAAGCGGAGAAAGTAATTTTAACAGAAACTACTTTTAGATTAGATGAAGTTGTAATAGCTAAAAGATTTCAAACTAGGGAACTTGAAATAGGTAACGTAAAGAATGAAACCTATCAAGCATTTGATAACGGACCAAGAATTGACGCTAAGTTTTTCCCCTATATTTCCAAGTATAAAAAGACAAAATTCATTAAACAAGTCACTATTTTTACTGATAGTGAAATAGAAAGTGCTACTATTAAACTTCATTTTTACAGTGTTGACAGCAATGGTTTTCCTGGTGAAGAATTATTGACAAAAGACTTTTTGGTTTCCGTAAAAAAGGGCGTAAAAAAAACTTATTTTGACGTCACAGATTTGAATTTAAGAATGCCAAAAACAGGAATATTCATTGGCTATGAAAAACTTATCATCGAAAAAAACAAAGTAGAAAAAACAATCACAGATTTAAATACCAATCTAACTAAAATTCAAAAAACCTATTATCCATTTATTTTATATAATTACGTTCAGAGAGAATTTATATATACTTTTTTTGGAGGAAAATGGCACAAACAAATCAAAGAAAATGTTAATAACCCATCGGAAAAGATGATGGTTTACGAGCCCTCAATTAACCTTGTTTTAACTAACTAAACTATAAAAACCATATATTTGCGGGTTAGAAAAAATAATTAATGAAAGAAATTAAGAATATTTCGCGTTCAAGAGCGCAAGAGTCGTCAGGAGCTATAGAACGACTGTATATTACCATGAGACATTTATTTAACAGAGGTTTCTATAAACCAATGGGTGTTTCAGGAGAAACGTTAAGAGAAGCATTACTCTCTCTAAGACCAGAAATTTATGGAAGTATTGCAGAGGAAAAGGTAGAATTAAACGGTTTGCTTTATGTTATAGAAAGACTTCCTGTAGGCATTGAAGAATGTCGGTATATCAATCTAACTTCGGATGAAGGTTATTCAAAATCACATTTTCAAGCAATAGTTCCGCCAAAAAGACGCCGAAATTGTTATCGTATAGACGAAGAACAAATGAATGTAGAAATCACGCGTGGACGTTCTGATATTTATGATATTTTGACACATTTGACATTTATTTTTATAGAGTCACATAAAATAAAAAACAGAGTTTTACTAGATGATATTGATGTTGAGGTAACGCGCGATTGGCAAAAACTAGAACAAACCGTTTTACAAAACAAAAAATTAACTCAGACCGAAAAAGAAATTGCGATTTCTCATTCAGCTAATATATTAGGCAGAAGTTTTTCAGAAGTGTTAAATATTTATGAAGCTTTTGGGACAAAAGAAAAACCAGATCGTTTTTTACATGTTATTTATTGGTTAGGAAAACTAGCCATAGAAGAAATTGTTGATAATAATAAAAGAACTATAACATTCAGTCCCATATTGAGAGAGCGTTTAGGTCATCATATTCATGGAGAAATTTGGGCCACTACAATAAAAGAAACTTTAAAAGCAAATAATCTTCTAGAAAGACCAATTCATATAATTAGTGCCAATATGCACAGTGTAATGAATTCTTTATTTGCAACTACAGTTTTGAAGGCCAAGTATAAAGATAAGTCGGATTTTTTTATTTATGAAGAATTAAGCAAATCAGGCGCTGATCCAGTGAGAAATAAGGTAGAGGATTTTGCATTAAAACACGGCATGATTTCTCTTCCTGATCAGCAATCAGGTACAAATATTGATGTTCAGATTTTTGATACTGCTAAAATTGATTGGTCAAAATCAAGTTTTCCAAAAGCTAAAGTTGGCAAAGAAAGCCCTGTTTTAATAGTAATGGATTACGCTTTTGGCGAGCAAGCTTTTGAGACTATAGACGAATTACTGAAACCCTATAATGATGGAAAAAACAAAACCTTTCTAGATGTAGAATCAGTTTCAATAATGGGGAAAGCAGGAATTCTTCAAGGAGGAAAAGGAGATATTATGATACCTTCAGCGCATATAAATGAAGGCACAGCAGATAACTATCCTTTTAAAAATGAATTGACAGCAGAAATGTTTGATGGTAATGATATTCCAGTTTTTGCCGGACCTATGGTTACGGTGCTTGGAACATCACTTCAAAATAAAGATTTGTTGAAATTTTTCCACGAATCATCCTGGGAGGTTATAGGCCTTGAAATGGAAGGCGCTTATTATCAAAAAGCAATTCAATCCGCTTCAAAAATCAGAAAAAGTATCCCTCCAAATGTCAAGGTAAGATATGCTTATTATGCCTCAGATAATCCATTGGAAACCGGAAGCACATTGGCCTCTGGCGGTCTTGGGACAACAGGAGTTAAGCCAACTTATTTAATTACTATTAAAATATTAGAACAAATTTTTAACTTAAAATAAATTTTTTTATGAGCGCAACACCTCAAAACAATTCGGATAATCAAGAAATAGATTTCTCACAGATTTCTAAAAAAATAGGTAATTTTTTCGAGAACATTTCATCTAGTATTTTCAGAGGATTTTTATTCTTTAAAAGGAATATAGTTATTTTTATTTCTTTATTTATTATTGGAATTGGAATTGGTTATTACCTTGATGAGACATCAAACAAGTTTGATCATGAGATAATAGTAGCTCCTAATTTTGGAAGTGTAGATTATTTATATGGTAAAATAGATCTAATAGAATCAAAGATTAAAGAAAAAGACACGGTATTCTTAAAATCAATAGGTATAGAAAAACCAAATAGTTTATTAAAAATAGAAATAGATCCTATAATTGATGTGTACTATTTTGTTAACAGTGGTACAACGATTTTTAATAATTCTCAAAACACTCAAAATTTTGAGTTAGTAAAACTACTTTCTGAAGACGGCGACATCAATCAGGTAATCAAAGAAAAAACAACTAGTAAAAATTATAAACGCCATATTATTCATATCGGCACTATTGGTCGTGTCACAGATAAAAGCATTATCGAACCATTAATGACTTACTTAAATCTTAATGAATATTACAAAAATTTTCAAAAAGTATATGTTAATAACATTACAACAAAAATGAAACAAAATGAGGTGATTATTGGACAAATAGACAATTTATTAAATAAATTTTCTTCAACAACCACAAATAATCAAAAAAGTGATAAATCGGTCTATTTTAGTGAAAACCCTGAGCTCAACGAAGTCATTAAAACTAAGGATAATCTTCTAAGAGAAATAGGTGATGAAAGAATCGAACTGTTAAATAATGAACAAATCATAATGAAAAACAGCAGTATTATTAATGTTAAGAATATTGATGGAGTAAATGGGAAAATGAAATTTATTATCCCGTTATTAATATTTTTTGGATTTATTGGTATTAAATTGTTAAAGAATTTTTACAGAAGACATTCTTCAAAACGGGTTTCAAACTAATTATACAATGAAAGGAATTATTTTAGCTGGTGGTTCCGGCACTAGATTACATCCATTAACATTAGCCGTTAGTAAACAGCTTATGCCAATTTATGATAAACCTATGATCTATTATCCATTATCAACTTTGATTTGGTCTGGTATTAGAGAGATTTTGATTATTTCAACACCACATGATTTACCTCTCTTTAGGCAATTATTGGGAGATGGTTCAAGACTGGGTTGCAGAATTGAATATGCTGTACAAGAGCATCCCAATGGATTAGCAGAAGCATTTATCATAGGAAAAGAATTTATAGGAAATGATAAAGTGGCCTTGGTCCTTGGTGACAATATTTTTTACGGAACAGGTTTAGCAGAATTATTACAAAGCAACAATAATCCGGATGGTGGAATTATTTACGCTTATCATGTACATGATCCTGAGCGTTATGGCGTGGTAGATTTTAATGAAAACGGAAAAGTTTTATCTATTGAAGAAAAACCGGAAAAACCAAAATCTAATTATGCTGTTCCAGGTATATATTTTTATGACAATGATGTGGTTGAAATTGCCGCTAATATTAAACCAAGCCACCGTGGCGAAATTGAAATTACAGACGTAAACAAGGAGTACTTAAACAGAGGAAAACTCAAAGTAAGTATACTTGATAGAGGAACAGCTTGGTTTGACACAGGAACTTTCAATTCACTCATGCAAGCCAGTCAATTTGTTCAAGTCATAGAAGAGAGACAAGGATTAAAAATTGGATCCATAGAAGAAGCTGCTTTTAAAATGGGTTGTATTGATAAAGAACAATTAAAAAAAATAGCTGAACCATTACTTAAAAGTGGTTACGGAAAACATTTACTTAGCTTGATATAAATGAATTTTATCCCAACAAAACTAGATGGTTGTTTTATTATTGAACCAAAAGTCATTCAAGACGAAAGAGGCTATTTCATGGAAAGTTTTAACGAAAAAACTTTTCAGATTGCAATTGACCAAAACGTTCATTTTGTTCAAGACAATCAGTCTTTTTCATCAAAAGGAGTTTTACGTGGACTACATTATCAAATTGGTGAACATGCTCAAGCTAAATTAGTAAGAGTTTTGCATGGAGAAGTTTTAGATGTTGCAGTTGATATAAGGCCTAGTTCTCGAACATTTGGTCAATATGAATCAGTTTTATTGACAGGCGAAAACCAAAAACAATTTTTTGTTCCAAGAGGATTTGCTCATGGATTTTTAGTTTTGAGTGATTACGCAACGTTCTTTTATAAATGTGATAATTTTTATAATAAAGAATCAGAAGGCGGAATTATATACAACGATACTAGCATTAATATCGATTGGAAATTTCCTTTTGAAAACCTAATTATTTCTGAAAAAGATAAAATTCAGCCAACGATACAAAACGCCAAAAAAGCATGGTAGTTTTAGTAACAGGAAGCAACGGACAATTAGGGCAAAGCTTGCAATTTATTGCACCAAATTATCCTAATATTAATTTTATTTTTTGTTCATCTTCTGAATTAGATATAACTAATTTAGGAAATTGCGATTCTGTTTTTTCTAAAAACAAACCAAACTACTGTATTAACACAGCAGCTTACACAGCAGTTGATAAAGCCGAAAGCGAGCCGGAAAGAGCAAATTTAATTAATGTGATTGGCACCCGAAATTTAGCTGAAGTATGCAATCAATATTCAACTGTTTTGCTTCATGTTTCTACTGATTTTGTTTTTGATGGTAATGCTTCAAAACCATACACCGAAAATGATTTTCCTAATCCAACAGGCGTTTACGGACAGACTAAATTAGTTGGTGAGAAAGCCATCCAAGAAGTTTGGTTAAAACATTTCATTATTAGAACATCTTGGGTTTATTCTCAGTTTGGAAATAATTTTATGAAAACCATGTTGCGATTGGCTTCAGAAAGAGATTCAGTTTCGGTTGTAAATGATCAAATAGGAACACCCACAAATGCTGTCGATTTAGCAGAAGCTCTAGTTCATATTATTCTAACCGACAACCGACAACCGACAACCGACAATTTTGGCATCTATAATTTTAGCAACGAGGGACAATCTAGCTGGTATGATTTTGCTAAAAAAATATTTGAAGTAAATAATATCAATATAGATTTAAAACCAATTCCAACAATAAGTTTTCCAACTCCAGCCACTCGTCCTGGGTTTAGCGTTTTGGATAAGACAAAGATCAAGACTACCTTTGTAATTGAGATTAAGAGTTGGGAACAAAGCTTAAAATCCGTAAAATTTCCATTATAACGGAAAATTATCTGTTTTTTACGTAATTATTGATAGAAAAACAGATTATATTATTTCAAGTGAAATATTTCAAAAAAGGCAATTGCTTTACTTTGAGCAAGGCAAGTCAGCAAACACCTTGTTAAAAAAAATGTTTTCAGAAAGAACCTATGATTACTGGGTTGATGCTGAAAATCCACGTGTTCATTTAATTTTTGAAAATGAAAACGAGAAAAGATTAGAAGAGTCTATGGATTTATGCGAGATAATTTTTCGCTAATTTTTACTTCATATCTGTCTTCAACTACGAAGTAAGAAAATTGTGCAGTATATAGTCCAATTTCCTTATCTTCTAGGAAATAATTTCCTGTAATTATAGTTGTTTATGGATTGAATTCATGTTTAATAGTATAGATTTGCAAATATATTACTAAATTTTTTTTAATTGAATTATAAGCATTAAACTATTTTCAGCTTTAAAAAAATATAAATTTCACATTATAAATTTGATGAGAAGCAAATTAAATAACATTTATAATAACAAGATAGTTGTAAATTTTTTCCACATAGGGATAATAAAATTCTCTAATGTTTTTGCAAAATATTTTTTAGTTAGTTATTTAATTAGAGCTTTAGGTGAACATAATTATGGAACTCTTACGTGGATAGAATCTTTTATACAATACTTTGTAGTATTTATTAATTTCGGATTCGACATTTTTATTGTTAAAAAAATAATTGAAAAAATAGATGATAAACTCGAAACTGACAAAATAATTTCTACGGTTTTAACGCTTAAATTTTTATTGTTTTTAAGCAGTTTTTTTATAATGGCAGTTTTACTTTATGTTTTTGATATTAAAGAGTTTTCAAAATATTTTTTCCTAATGTTATGCATAGGAATTGGTGATGTTTTTTTTCCGTTATGGTATTTTCAAGGAATTCAAAAAATGAAATTCCTTTCAATCACTACCTTAATAGCTAAAGGTGTTTTAATAATTGGAACTTATTTATTTATTAAAAATCCTAATCATATATTCAGATATATTTATATTCTATTGTTTTCAAGTATTATATATGGTTTTTTAGGAATTTATTTTTTAGTAAAGATTTCAAAAGTTAAGTTTTTATTTGCAAAAAAAATAGAATTACTAAATTATTTTTCAGACGGATTCTTATTTTATTTAGGAAAAACATCCACTTTATTTATGAATTTTGGGACAATTTTTATCATTGGTAAATTGTTTACAAAAAATTTAGTGTCTGGGTTTGATTTAAGTTCTAAAATTATTTTTGTTTTTGTTTTTTTGTTTGAAGTTATTCAACAATCATTTTTCCCTAGTATTGTAAGTTCTCAAGATAAAAACAAATTGGTTAAACTATTAATAGCTACTTTTATTTTAGCATTGGTTTTTAATATTTTTGTTTACTTTTTTTCGGCCGAATTGTTAAACTTACTTGGAGGACAAGCGATAATTAAATATGACTATTTACTCAGAGAATTATCAATATTGATTCCAATTATTGCCATAACAACTATTTTAGGCAGTTGTGGGCTTGTTGCCTTTGGAGGCATACATAAATTTAACTATTCATTTTTAATATCAGCATTTTTGTATTTATTATCTATTTTTGTGTCCAATAAATTAGGGTTTTTAACCTTTCAAAATTTAGTCTTTTTAAGAATTTCAGTAGATTTTATTATGGCATTAATAATTGTCTTGTTTTCAATACAAATAGGGTTGTTTAAAGAAATAAAATCAAAAAAATAATTATATTAGCAAAAAAAATGAATAAATACTCAATAATAGCCATTGTGCTGGCAACCTTAATCTCTTGTAATAGTAAAGACAATAAAATTGATAGTTTTAGCAATAAGGAAGTCTTTAATAAAATGAAGTATCAGTCTGAAATTTATCAGGTAGACAACACAGATTTTAGTGTTGTTGTACTTAATAAATTGACCGGAAAAGTTTTCATTGCTAAAAATGCGGTTGGATGGTATGAAGCAACAAATAAATCTAAATTAGAAACTTATAAAACACCTACTTACTCAATAAAAGTATTTAAGTTTTCTGATAACAACCCTCAAATTTTATTAACTAACTTGAAAACTTCTGAAATGTATATATACATTCTTGGGCACACTGCTGATTTTTATGAAGTAAATTCAACTATAAATTCACTTGAAAGAGAAAGTGAGTAAAACAAAAAATGATACTTTTATTTTCAGTTTTAATTATTTTATTAATTCTAAATATCTTTTATAGAAGAAAATTATTTTTATTTTCTCCTTTAGATTTTTTTGTAATATATTTTGTTGTAGTAATACTAATGACAACAATTTACCATTATTATTGTCCTACTTATTTAAAATTTAATTTTTTTGAATTTGATTTAATAAGCAATAAGAGATTCAAAAAAACAATGTTGGTTTTTCTCAAAATGATGTTTTTTTTCCTCGTGGGTGTTTTTTTGTATTATAATCAATCAAAAGAATCTAGAAAAATAAGCCGTAATTCAATTAGTTTGTTTAGCGATAGAAAGTATCCTTTTAATTTTAAAGCAATTCAAATTGCTACAATTCTTTTATTATCCTTTTCTGTTGCGCTTGTTTTCATGGATTATGGATTTGAAATTTTTAGAAGATCAAAGTATATTCCGAAAGACAGTTCTTATTTAAAAACAATCTATCAAAACCTGTTTTTGGTTGTTTCAATTTTATCTGGCGTGCTTTATAAAAAAAATAAAACAACGTCGCTTTTATCATTATTAATTTCTTTAATACTAGCCCTCTCAATAGGCAGCAGATATGCTACTTTATATTTACTATCCTTTGGAACAGCTTATGCTTTTTTATGTTCAAAAAACACGAGAAAAAAATACTTGTTGGTTTTTATTCCTTTTTTATTCCTTTTTTTTGGATATAATGTTTCGTTGAGAAGCGAGGCTTCTGGGCATGGTTTGTTACCTTATTTGAGCGTAACTATGGAAAAACCTTCTATTATTTATAAGTATTCGTTTAAAAACCTATATTATACTTTTGTTTTTGGCTTTTTTGCGACGGCCGATACATTAGCAGTGTATAAAAATGCAACAATAGAAAATTTAATTACATGTTTAAGCCCTTTACCAGGCAGCATGACAAGATGGTATATGATTGCTAAAAATTTTAGATCAAACCTATATGCACCATTCACATCTATAGGTGAGTTAGGAAGGTTTCCAAATTTCAATATAGTTTATTACACATTTTTAGGATTCTATTTTGCTTTTATAGACACTTTTATAAAAAAACAAATTTTACAAAAGAAGTATCTTTTAGCGATAATTCAATTTTTGTTTTTAGTATTATTCATTATTTTGAGCTTCGAATATAATTTAAGATCATCAAATAGATTTATCTATTATTCAATTTTTTTATATGTTGCATGTGTTTTCTTTAGCAAATTAAAATTTACTTTACAAAAAAAATGATAAAAACAATAACTAATCGAAAAGAAAAAATTGTTTTTGCTGTTGCATTTATTTGCGGAATGTTTTTGATAATACCATTTAAAATCAAGCCAATAATTGCTATTTCTATGCTTTTATTTTTATTTTTTAAATCCAAAAACATTAACTTCAAAGAAGTTTTAGTTTTGAATTTATTGTTTATTAGTTATTGTTTTAGCTTATTTTATTGTTTTGACACAAAAACAGGTTTAGATTATTTAGTTAGGGTTTTGCCTTTATTTTCAATCCCTTTATGTTATGCTTTCCTTGAAAATAAAATCCAGTTGAAATTCAACACAATATTTTACAATACATTTATATTGTCATCAGTCCTATACGTTTTACTGATTTTTTTATATATGGCACAAATTGGATATTTCGTTGGAGATAAAGATTTGTATGTAAGTTATTCCTTTTTAACCTATCAGTTTTGGGGTTTGAATGACCATCCAATTTATACTTCACTAGCACTTGGCTTGTCTATTATCCTCTTGATTGAACACAACTTTAAAAACAAATTTTTTAATATTATTTTTTTCATAATCTTAACAATTGGGATCCTTTTTTTAGCACGAAAAGCAGTCATAATTTCCCTTTTTTTTTCCTTAATACTTATTTCAATATTAAAAAAAACTAATAAACAAATCAGATTTATACTGATAACTTTCGGCCTTTTGTTTTTAATCTCGCTTTTGTTTAGAGAAATTAGAGATAGATATTTCGAATTATTTTTTTTAAACAATATAGTTGAAAACAGGCACACTTCAACAGGAATTAGAAACATAGTTTGGTCTAATTCTATTGAATTAATTAAGCAGTTCCCCTTTTTTGGATATAGTGTGGGCGACATACAAAATGTGCTATCAAACCAGCTATCAAACGAAGGTTTTGTTGAATTAGCTAAAAAAAATACCAATACACATAATCAATATTTGCAAACGATCTTAACCTCGGGATTTGTCGGGTTAGGATGTTTTATAGTTTCTATTTATTATGCTTTTAGAAAACTAATTAACAATAAGAAATATCTTGAAATTTGTTTGCTCCTATTTTTTTTACTTAACTTTTTCACAGAAAGTTTTTTATACAGGCAAAACGGAATACTTTTATATTCGTTGTTTATTTCTATAGGAGTTATATCTTTGCCAATTATGGAAAAATCAAAGAAAAAAGTTTTAATTATAGGCTCTTTTCCTGGCCCTACCAAAGGTATTAGTTTGTCTAATTTAATCGTTTACAACGGATTAAAAGGAAAGGGATGGCAAGTTGAAAAAATAAATACGGAGAGAACAAATGAAGTCGATGTGGAGTTAGGAAAGTTTTCAATGTCAAAATTGAAATTTTTGCTTTCTTACTTTGAATGTTATAAGATTTTAAGTGCTAATAAAATCTATATTACAATAGGTATTACTTTTTTAGGTGTTGTAAAATACACCCCTTTTATTTTTTTTAGCCGAATATTAAGAAAAGAGCTCATTGTCCATGTTCATAGCAATCATTTAAAAACTCAATACGATGAATTAACAGGGTTTAAGAAAAAAATATTTTATTTTTTATTGTCTTCATTCGATAAAGGAATTGTTTTGTCTGAATCGTTAAGACAGAATTTAACGCCATTTATTAAAGAGGAAAACATCTTTGATGTTTATAATTTTTATGAAGACAAATTAATATCAAACGAAGATAAATTAGTACAAGATAAAAACTATCACGAAATTAGATTAATTTACTTGAGCAATTTACTATACGATAAAGGAATAAATAATCTTTTAGAGGCAATGCAATTGCTAAATAATGATGGAATATCATTAAAATTAAAAATTGCAGGAACAAAGGTCCAAAGCAACAACGTTGATAGTTTAATAAGTAAACTCCCAAACACCGAATATCTTGGAGTAGTTTTAGAAAAGCAAAAAAGCGATTTACTTACTTGGGGTAATGTTTTTTGTTTGCCAACTTTTTTCTCAATGGAAGGTCAGCCAATAAGCATTATTGAAGCAATGGCACTAAACAACCTTATTTTAACTACAAAGCATGCAGGAATTCCAGATTTATGTAAAGACGAACATGCTGTTTTTTGTGAAATGAATAACTCTATAGATTTGTATTTAAAGCTAAAGTTTATTTACCAAAACTGGAATGATTTAAAGAAGAAAGCAGCCACAAACGGCCTATATGCAAGAACAAACTTTACAGAGAAAATATTTGTCGATAATATTGAAAAAGTAATTATAGGTAATAAATAGAGATTCATATGTTTTAAGAATAAAATTAATACAAAAAAGGAAAAGAATACCAGTTGAAATCTAGATAAAGCTTGACGTAAGTATTTATTAGAATAATATTTCCCGAATGCTGTATTCGGGAATGTATGTTTTTAACACAGTCGCCAAACTAAAATCTAAAACCCACAATTTGTATTGCCCAATAGCTCATTAACAATTGAGTTCACAGAAAAACTAATAATAATTTTCATTATTAAAATGATTAGAGTTGGCGCACCCTATAATTTATTTAGTGAAAATCATTTTTATTCTTCTTCTGGTAAAGGATTTCATGATTCCTTTTACATTTTTATGGCGAGAAAAATATTTTTTAAAATAGGATAATATTCTCGATTTATCCTAACTTGCGACCTTTAAATTTAAATTCAGAAAATGAGGTATTCAATAGTAATTAAACAATTATTTATCATTGCAAAATCAAAATGGGCATTATCCTTTTTTCAGGGAAATGTATTTTCTTTAGCTTCATTTGAGGTAATTTCAAATTTAAAAAAAATGGTTCCAAATTTAAATTATATTCTAGACGTTGGTGCTAATTCAGGGCAATTTTCAAAAGCCGCTATTGCTTTTTATCCAGAAGCAAAAATTGATGCTTTCGAACCACTTCCAAATTTATTCCCAAAAACAGCCAAGAAGTTTAAGAATAGTAAAAACATCAACATCCATAATTTAGCACTAGGAAATGAAAATGGTAAAATTAAATTCAACCAAAATGAGTATGAGCACATCAGCTCTATTTTGGAAATTAATTCAGAAAACATACACTATCCTAAACAATTAATAACAAGCCCTCAAATAGAAGTTGAAATAAAAACACTAGACTCTTTCCTTGCGGACAAGGAATTACCTCCCTTAACCTTATTAAAGTTGGATGTGCAGGGTTATGAAATGGAAGTTCTTAAAGGCGCGACCAAAGCGGTGGAAAAAATAGATTATATCATTTTAGAAGCTAATTTAGAGCAGCTTTATATTAACCAGCCTTCATTTACCGAAATGAATAATTACCTTACAGGCATCGGATTTGAATTACAAGGAATGCTTGATTTCAATTTAGGATTTAAAAATAAATATATTGAAATTGACTTGTTGTTCAAAAAAAAGAAATAAAGGAACGAATTTATGGCTAAAATACTTGTCACAGGAGGATCTGGTTTTATAGGAACCAATTTGGTTGAATGCTTTTGTTCTAAAAATCACGAAGTCATCAACTTCGATATAACAGCACCAAAAAACAAAGCTTATTTAAAAAACTGGATAAAAGGAGATATATTAGATTTGGAAAACCTTTTAGCATGTTTTAGAGATTTTAATCCCGATTATGTGGTTCACTTGGCTGCTAGGACCGATTTAAATGAAAGAAAATCATTAACCGGATATAATGCCAATATTGATGGTGTTAGAAATATGGTAAATTGCATTAACACCTTCCCAAATATAAAAAGATGCATTTATGCATCAAGCAGGATGGTTTGCAGAATTGAATACACGCCTTCCTCGTTTGAGGATTTTTGCCCGCCAAACCTTTATGGCGAAAGTAAAATGATTGGAGAAAAAATCGTAAAGACGGAAGCAAATCATGATTATGTGCTGGTTAGACCAACTTCTATTTGGGGACCTTATTTTGATATACCTTATCGTAATTTTTTTGATTCTGTTAAAAAAGGGTTATTCTTTATCCCAAAAGGACATAAACCTAAAAAATCATTTGGATTTGTTTACAATACTGTTTATGAATTAGAAACAATTTTATTTGCCCCTAAACAAAATTTAGATCAAAACTATTATTTAACAGATTATCCCGCAATTGACTTAAAAGAATGGTCAAATTTGGTTTCAATGGAGTTTAATGGAAAAAAAATTATGGAAATACCAATGTTTATATTAAAGACAGCCTCAAAAATTGGCGATATACTTCAATATATTGGATGGGAAAACCCTCCGCTTACTTCCTTCAGGTTAAAAAATTTAATCACAAATATGGTTTATGATACTAGCAGTTTAGAAAAATTATGTGGTAAATTACCTTATGATTTGAACGAAAGTGTTTCAATAACTACAAAATGGGTAAACGAGAATAAATAATACTAAAAATTAAATGACTATTCAAATCTTAGGAATACATTTTTTTAAAGGAGAGGTAGTTGAAGTATTCAATTTTTTAAATAATAATGGTGGGCTACTAACAGTTCCTGCCGCTCCAGCTTTAGTTAACATTTCTGACGACCCTGATTATTATAACGCATTGTTAGAATCGGATATTGTAATTCCGGATAGTGGTTATATGGTATTGATTTGGAATCTGTTTTTTAAAAATAGAATCCCTAAAATTTCGGGTCTTGAGTTCATTAATTTTTTTATGGATAATAGTAAAACTATAAATCATGACCCCATTTTTTTGGTAAATCCTTCAGATGTTGATGGAACAATAAATAGAAATTTTTTAAATACTAAAGGGTTTAATCTATCATTAGAAGATAGCTATACAGCCCCTTTTTATAATGGAAACGTGAATGATTTTCATTTATTGTCATTGATTGAATCGCAAAAGCCAAGATGGATTTTTATCAATATTGGTGGTGGAACTCAAGAAAAACTTGGCTTATTTTTAAAACATAAATTATCCTATTCACCAGCAATTCTATGTACAGGAGCAGCATTGGCATTTAAAACTGGCAGACAAGCCAATGTGCCCGCTTGGGTAGATTACCTATATCTGGGTTGGTTTATGAGGTGTATTTCTAATCCGAAAGTCTTTGTACCTAGATATTTAAGCGGTTTCAAACTTTTAAAAATGATTTTAGTTAATAAATCTAATAAGATAGTACCCAATAAAAATAATTCATAAATTTGCGACTTCTAAAAAGAAAAGTTGTGCGTTTAAAAAGAATAAATTATAGAGTTCAATTAAAATGAAAAAAATACTAGTATGTGGAGCAGGTGGATTTATTGGAGGACACCTTGTAAATAGATTAAAGTCAGAAGGATTTTGGGTAAGGGGAGTTGATTTAAAAGAAAATGAATACGGCAACAATAATTCTGATGAATTCATACTAGGAGATTTAAGAGATCCGATTGTTGCACAAAAGGCAGTAAAGGGAATTGATGAAGTTTATCAATTAGCAGCAGATATGGGCGGTGCCGGTTATATTTTTACCGGAGATCATGATGCCGACGTAATGAACAACTCTGCACTATGCAATCTTAATGTATTGGGCGCTTCACAAAAAGAAGGAGTAAAGAAAATATTCTATTCTTCCTCCGCTTGTATGTATCCTGAATACAACCAAATGGATCCAAGCAATCCTAAATGTTCTGAAGATTCAGCCTACCCAGCAGCTCCGGACAGTGAATATGGTTGGGAAAAATTATTTAGTGAAAGACTTTATTTGTCGTACCACAGAAATTATGGTATCGAAGTAAGAATTGCAAGATTTCACAATATTTTTGGGCCACAAGGAACTTGGAATGGAGGTAAAGAAAAAGCACCTGCAGCTATGTGTAGAAAAGCAGCTGAAGCTAAAGAAGGATCATCAATAGAAGTTTGGGGTGATGGTAAACAAACTCGTTCATTTTTGTATATAGACGAATGTATTGAAGCCGTTATTAGATTGATGAATTCTGATTTTACAGGACCTGTAAATATTGGATCTGAAGAAATGATTTCAATCAATGATTTTGCTAAAATGGCAATAGCAATTTCCGGAAAAAAATTAGCCATAGAAAACATACTCGGACCAACAGGAGTGAGAGGAAGAAATTCAGATAACAGATTGCTGTTTGAAAAATTAAATTGGGAACCCACATTACAATTAATTGAAGGGATGAAAAAAACCTACATTTGGATTGAAGAACAAGTTAAATCTAAATAATTTAATACTTTAATAAAAATTTACACCTCAAGACAAACATGTTTTGAGGTTTTTTGTAAATACAAGATAACAATTTTAAAATTATTTTTAATAACAAGATAAAATACATAACTTGCCATAGATACAAAGCTTATAATGTTAGTATAAAACAAGCATGAACAAATAAACCTTTCAACCAAAACGATTTTTTCTCAGGAACGGCTTTTAGAGTTTATCAGTTTAGAATTTTTTTAGAAATGTTAGCTGAAGATGGTGTTTTTTGGACAGGATATGGGTTAAACGCCTCTTACCCTAAAATTGAAGCAAAAGGAATTAAATGTCATTTATATTTAGGGAATGGTGTCTCTGAGGTTTATCAGAAAATGAACTTCCATAATCAACATATTCAAAATTTTGCCAATTTGGGAGTTTTCGGTTTTTTATTGATAGTAATAATGCTAATTATTAACATAAAAAAGCTTTTAAATCGAAAGATTTTGTTCATTTTGCTTTCGCAATTCTAATGATAAGTTTATTTTTGACAGAATCATTTTTATGAAGTCAAAGAGGTGTTGTGTTTTTCACCATAATGTATTGTCTTTTTAATTCTGGAAATACAACAATTAGATCCAAACAAGAATAAATATTATATGAAAAGAATATTGATTACGGGTGCCGCTGGGTTTTTGGGTTCGCATCTTTGTGACCGTTTTATTGCCGAAGGATATTTTGTTATTGGAATGGATAATTTGATAACGGGAGATTTAAAAAACATTGAACATTTATTTAAAGATAAAAACTTCGAATTTTATCATCATGACGTGACAAAGTTTGTTCATGTGCCGGGAAATTTAGATTATATATTACATTTTGCCTCTCCAGCTAGTCCAATTGATTATTTAAAAATCCCTATTCAAACTTTAAAAGTTGGTTCTTTAGGCACACATAATTTGCTAGGCTTAGCCAGAGTAAAAAAAGCAAGAATACTTATAGCTTCAACATCAGAAGTTTATGGCGATCCATTAATCCATCCTCAAACCGAGGACTATTATGGAAATGTAAACACCATTGGTCCAAGAGGGGTTTATGATGAAGCTAAAAGATTTCAAGAATCTATAACCATGGCTTATCATACTTTTCATGATGTAGAAACCAGAATAGTTAGAATTTTCAACACCTATGGGCCAAGAATGCGTCTTAATGATGGGCGTGTAATTCCGGCTTTTATAGGTCAAGCTCTAAGAGGAGAAGATTTAACCATCTTTGGTGACGGAAGTCAGACGCGTTCGTTTTGTTATGTTACTGATCAAGTGGAAGGAATTTTTAGATTACTACACTCGGATTATGTTTATCCTGTAAATATTGGTAATCCAGATGAAATCACAATTAAAGATTTTGCAGAAGAAATCATTAAATTAACTGGAACCAATCAAAAGGTTGTGTATCATCCTTTACCAATAAATGATCCAATGCAACGTCAACCCGACACTACAAAAGCTAAACAATTATTAGGCTGGGAAGCCAAAGTAAAACGTGATGAAGGGATGAAATTAACATATGAATATTTTAAATCTTTGTCATCAGAAGAACTTTTGAGGGAAGACCACAAGAGCTTCGAAAATTATATTTTCTAAATGAGAAAGAAAACAGGAAGATATTCAGGCTATATTAGGCCATTTTCATATGCATTAGATTTAACCGTTATAAATACGCTTTCAATAGTATTGTTGCCTACTAATTTTAATGTAATTACGTTTCATTTATTTGTTTCTTTAGCTTGGATAATACTTGGATATAGTACTCATTTTTATGAAGTTTATAGGTATACCAAAGTCTTTGAAATTTTTGGAAAAATAATTAAACAATTATTACTTTTTTTTATTCTTAATTTTGCTTACATAGGTTATTTTTCAAAATACTCTGACACTGCTTTAGTAATAAAATTCATTTTTTTATCAGTATTATTAGTTTCTTTTTCAAAACTTTTTATTTACTACTTTCTTAGAAAGTATAGGGTTGTATTTGGAGGAAATTTTAGAAGAGTCGTTATTGCAGGAAGTGGAAAAACAGTGGAACAATTGGCTTCTTTTTTTAATGACAATCAAGATTATGGATATAAATTAATAAAGATATTTGATTTGTCTTTGAACAAAAGACAACAAATAGAAGAATGTTTTGATTTTCTTATATATGAGAGAATAGACGAGATTTATTGTTCACTTTCTGATTTAACGAATAATGATATTAATAAATTTATCGATTTTTCAGATAATAATTTAAAAATTTTAAAATTCCTTCCCGATAACAAAGAAGTATTTTCAAGAAATTTAATTTTTGATTATTATGATTATATACCTGTTATTTCATTAAGAAATATAGCGCTGGATGAAACAGCGAATAAAATTATTAAGCGTTTGTTTGATATTGTTTTTTCATCAATTATTATTTTACTTGTTTTATCATGGCTAACACCAGTTTTAGCTTTTTTAATAAAATTAGAATCAAAAGGACCTATTTTTTTTAAACAAAAAAGAAATGGTTTAAATTATCATGAATTTAAATGTTTTAAATTTAGATCTATGGCAATTAATGAAATAGCTGATTTATATCAAGTATCGAAAAATGATCCCAGAATAACAAAAATTGGAAAGTTTATTAGGAAAACGAGCATTGATGAATTACCTCAATTTTTTAATGTTTTTATTGGAGACATGTCAGTTGTTGGGCCAAGACCACACATGGTAAGTCATACGGAAATGTACGCTCGTAAAATAGATAAATTTATGGTAAGACACTTCATAAAACCAGGTATTACGGGATTGGCTCAAACAAAAGGCTTTAGAGGTGAAGTAGAAACAGATAAAGATATTATAAACAGAGTAAAATATGATATTTTTTATTTAGAAAACTGGTCTTTAATAATGGATTTAAAGATCATTTTCCAAACCATTATAAATATCTTTCAAGGAGAAGATAAAGCTTATTAAAATGAATGATTTAGTATCGATTATAACTCCCACTTATAATTCTGAAAAATTCATTTCCGCTTCAATTCAATCCGTTCAAGCTCAAACCCACTATAATTGGGAGTTAATAATCATTGATGATTGTTCTACCGATAAAACCCTTGAAATTATCAACAATGCATTACAATTAGATTTCAGAATCAAGTTATACTCCTTGGACAAAAATGAAGGAACAGGAGCGGCAAGAAATATCGGAGTCGCTAACTCCAAAGGCAATTATATTTCATTTCTTGATTCAGATGATTTATGGATGCCCAATAAGCTTGAAAGTCAGTTGAACTTCATGAAAAAAAATAATCTACCATTTACTTTTAGTTTTTACGAATGTATCGATGAAGAGGGGCTTAATATGAGTATAAGAAAAGAAGCTCCTAAATTTACTACTTACCGAAAACTTTTTTTTTGTAATTACATTGGGAATTCGACAGCAATTTACAATGCTGAAATTCTTGGAAAAATACCCATCTATAAAATAAGAAAAAGACAAGATTGGATGTTGTGGCTTACTATTTTAAAAAAAATTAAAGTCGCTCAACCCATTCCAGAAGTTTTAGCATACTATAGAGTTAGAAAAAACTCGATTTCAGGATCTAAAATAGAACTGCTAAAGTTCAATTTTAATGTGTATCATCATTTTCACAAGATGAATTATTTTGTTTCACTTGGATGTATTTTGCTATTCGTTTTCACACAACTTATTATTAAACCAAGCTATAGTAAGAAAATATAAGTACTATTTAATTAACGATACAAACTGTTTCAATTTTCCACTTTTACTACGTTCAAGTTTTTCTTTTCTAATAAAGTAAAATATTAGACCTTCTTCTAAATAGGTTGTAGTAGCATTTTTAATTTGCTGAATCTGAACTTCAGTTAATTCAAAATTGCTTACATATTCTATGTTAAAAGTGTCGATTTTAGTTTGTTTGATAACAAATTCTTTCACATTGCCATCATCTTCAATGATGCTTTTGGTGATGTAATAAAATGTCAGTCCAGGTGATTTTTTACCACTAGGAAGAATGGCGATATCGTTTGTTCTTCCTAGTAGTTTTTTTAGAATAGATTTTTTTAAAGTGCTTTTTTCATCTAAAACACCAATATCACCAATATCATATCGAATAAAAGGATGTGCTTTATTATATAAGGATGTTATTACAATTCGACCTTCTTTTCCATTTGGTAAAACGTTGTTATTATCATCTAAAACCTCAATAAATAAAGTTTCGCAATTTGCCTGCCATTCTCCAATAGGGTTTTGAAACGCAATCAAATCCAATTCCGAAGCGCCATATTCATTGACAACAGGAATGCCAAATTGCTTTTCAAGTAAAGCTTTATCATCTTCAAAAAGCATCTCAGAAGTTACTACACAAAATTGTAATGTTGGGCAAATCGTTGTTAAAGAAATATTTTTTCTTTGTAAGAATTTAGCAAATAAAACTATAGAAGAAGTATATCCGTTTATGTAATCAAATTTTTTATTTTGAAATTTTATTAGAATCTTCTCTAGAATCTCATCAGACAAATCGAAAATAGGAAACCGATAACGCTTACTTAATAAGTCTTTGATGCGCTCTTTTTTATTACCAATAAAATCTAATGGGATTCCGTAAAAGCGTGCCTGTAAAGAAGCGTTAAAGTCAATTCCAAACCAGCCAAAACAACGAATATTATTTGCCCAAGTTAAAGCGTGGCAAAATTTGTCTTTGGCAAAAATGAAGGGATCACCACTTGACCCCGAGGTTTTGTTTATATAAATAGTTGATAAAGAAAACCCCTTCGAGAGTCTTTCTATAAGTGGTCTTTGAAAATCATTTTTAGTCATTACTGGAAGCTCATCCCAGTTCTCAAAAGAAGTTTTTTTAACAAAATTTCGATAGTATAGGTTGTTTTTCAAGTGATACTCAACTATTTCTTTTTTCTTCTGATTTATATAATTACTATAATCTGCTTCAGGAAGACTTATAATTTTTTCCAATTCAATAGACGCTTCCTTAATCGGGAAACCATTTAGTTGAAGCGATAAATGGAAAAAGTTGAACATAAAGACAATAAAAAAGGGCCAACATTGTCAGCCCTTAAAAATACTATTTTATTTGAAATTAATTTTTAAGAATTTTAACCACTTCTTTTTTAGTGTTAGAACTCAACTCAAAGAAATAAGCACCGCTAGAAAGGTTAGAAATGTCCACAGTATTTTCAATCCCATTTAATGATTTAGTCATAAGTATTTTACCAGTCAAATCAGTTACTGATAAATTAAATGAATCAACATCAAGGATAGCAGCAATAGTTACGTTTGAATTAGCTGGATTTGGATAAACCTTAAATTTAGCAGTAGTTGCAGCATTATCAATACCTAAAGGACCAGATAATTTAAAAATACCTGTAGTACCTAAAGGATCACCATCACTAAAACCAGCACACCATCCTGTACTTGCATTTACAAAAGAAGAGGCTCCTCTTTGGTCTATCCCGGCAGGTTCAAGGTTTGTCCAAGTTGCTCCGTTGTTAGTGCTCATAGATGTTCCTACTGGAGCCGATTGAGAAGTAGCTACTATAGTAGTAGTACCAGGAATGTAATTAAGTATGAAACGAGTTCCCGTAAAGGTAGCAGAAGCCCCCCAGGTAGAACCGCCATTTGAGGTTGTCCTGAATGTTCGAGTGTAAGTATGAGTAGTTGTGGTTCCACCAATAACTGTTTTTAACAATAACCCCGTATTTGCATCGCTAAAATAAGCATCTGCTCTAGTTCCGTTTCCTGTTGTTGCATCTATGCCACTAAAATCAGTCAAACCTGGAACTTGAGCCGCTGTCCAAGTAGCTCCTTGGTCTGTGGTTCTGAATAATCTCCCTTTGTTTGTTGGGAACCATAATGTGCCTCCCGCAGCAATTGGTGTACTATTATATCCAAATTCTCCAGTCAAAGGATTATCTATTTTGTTGCCAGAAACTCTTGTCCAGTTAGCGCCTCCATCTGTAGTTCTCCAAATTTCATATTCTGTACCTTCAGGATCTCCATAGGCAACACCAACGTTTTCGTTCCAAAAGTAAACTCCATTTAAGAAAGAAGAACCAACCGTTTGAAAACCATTAGTTAATTGTGGAGTCCAAGTTGCACCACCATCTGTAGTTTTTACTATTGTCCCTATTCCATCATTGTCATCAGGCGCAGTAGGTGTTCCTATATTAATTATAGCAGAAGCCCAAGCGGTAGTTGCACTAACAGGAGAAATATTATTAATCTCTAATGTTGTATCTCCAACATCAATAGTGCCTGCAGTCCAAGTTGATCCACCATCTGTTGTTCTTGTAAATTCTTGAATATTTTCACCAAGGCCTGAGCCATCATAAGCTAAAGCCCAAACAATATTAGCATCTAACGCAGTAACTTGGCTTAAACCTCTACTTGTAGCAGCAAAACCTGTTCCTTGAGAAATCCACTGTGCGTTTATGGTTGATGTTAAAGCAATTAAAGAAAAAGTAAGTAATAATTTTTTCATAGTTTTTAGTTTTAAAAAATTTAAAAACAAAAATAACATTTTTATTTTAACCTATTAATTTTTTAGTAATTCTTTAATAGATAAAGATTATTTTTGCGCCACAATAACACAACCTTACAAAAAAATGAAAATTTTACTACTTGGTTCAGGAGGCAGAGAACACGCTTTGGCATGGAAAATGTTGCAAAGTCCAAAATGTTCTACCCTTTTTGTGGCTCCGGGAAATGCGGGCATTGCTCAAATAGCTACAAATATTTCTATTAATACAACTGATTTTGAAGCTATTAAAAAATTTGTACTTCAAGAAAAAATAAACATTGTAGTTGTTGGTCCTGAGGATCCATTGGTTTTAGGAATTTATGATTTCTTTAAAAATGACTTAGATATTAATCAAATACCAGTTATAGGTCCATCTAAAATTGGCGCACAACTGGAAGGAAGCAAAGAATTTGCCAAAGAATTTCTAATAAAACATAAAATACCAACGGCCGCGTATGAAAGTTTCACTTTAAATACGGTTGAAAAAGGTTGTCTTTTTTTAGAAACATTACAACCTCCCTATGTTTTAAAAGCAGATGGATTAGCGGCGGGGAAAGGTGTTTTAATTATTCAGGATTTAGAAGAAGCAAAAACTGAATTACGAAACATGTTGGTTCATGCTAAATTTGGTAACGCTAGTTCTAAAGTGGTTATTGAAGAGTTTTTGGACGGAATCGAACTTAGTTGTTTTGTTTTAACAGATGGTAAGAATTATAAAATATTACCAACAGCTAAAGATTATAAACGAATAGGAGAAGGAGAAACAGGATTAAATACAGGCGGTATGGGTGCCGTTTCTCCTGTTCCTTTTGCGGATGAAATTTTATTAGAAAAAATAGAAACCAGAATAGTTCAACCAACTATTGAAGGCTTACAAAAAGATAGTATAGAATATAAAGGTTTTGTTTTTATTGGATTAATTGTTGTTAATGGTGAACCTATAGTTATTGAATACAATGTGAGGATGGGAGATCCAGAAACAGAAGTGGTATTGCCAAGAATTAAAACCGATTTAGTAGAGTTGTTTCAAGCTGTTGCTGATCAAAAATTGAACGAAGTTGAATTAGAAATAGACAAAAGAGCCACTACAACTGTTATGTTGGTTTCTGGGGGTTATCCAGAAGATTATGAAAAAGGAAAAATAATCTCAGGGTTAGAAGCCATTCAGGATTCTATTATTTTTCATGCTGGAACAAAATTGGAAGATGGTAAAATAGTGAGTAACGGCGGAAGGGTTTTAGCTATTACTTCATACGGTGAAAATTTCCAAGAAGCTATAAAAAAATCCTACCAAAACATAGAAAAGCTATATTTTGATAAGATGTATTTTAGAAAAGATATTGGATCGGATTTACTTTAAAAAAGAATGAGCCGTAGTATCTTGGTTTTCTTCGTTATTATCTTGATGTTTCTTTAATTCTTTACACCAGTAAACAATATATTTACAACAAACTAAAACTAGTGTCCAACTAACAATATTAGCTAACCACCAATTGCTTAATTCTAAAGCGCGTAACCAATCTAGTGGTTTGAATAAAAAATCTACAAATAAAGTTTGAATGCCTTCAAAAAATGCTTTCATTTTATAAAATGTTATATTTACAGCACAAATGTATAAAATATCCTTATGATTACAAGCATTTTTAAAAAATCAAGCATATTAAATTATTCTTTAGTTGCTGTTTTATTATTAATTTTCTTTTTCTTGTTTCAAACAAGTGATTTGAATTTTTCAGGGTATTCTTCTGATTTTTCAAAGAAAGTAGTCCTAATTACTTTACTACTAGGTTCTTTTTTCTTAGCAAACTTTATTGTTAAAAAAAACGGATTGACTAAAAACAGCAGTTACACTATTTTATTTTTATTTTTATTTTTACTTTTCTTCCCCTCTATTTTAAATAATTCTAATCTACTTTTTGCTAATTTTTTTCTTTTATTAGCAATTAGAAGGTTGATTTCTTTGCAGACATTAAAAGCACCTAAAGAAAAAATATTTGATGCATCCATTTGGATTTTCATCGCCAGTTTATTTCATTTTTGGTGTATACTTTTTTTATTACTTGTCTATATTTCAATAATTTTTCATGTATCAAGAGATTATAGAAACTGGTTATTGCCATTTGTGGCTTTTTTTGCAACAGCAGTGATATTTTTACTTTCTGCATTCCTCTTTGATAAAAAATGGATAAGTCATATTTTAAGTCAAACCCAAACTAATTTTCAATTAGAATATTTTACCAATAATTATCAAAATATTGCTTTGTCTTTATATGTTGTTATTGTAATATACTTTCTTTTTGCCTCGATTTTTTCACTGACCAATAGGCCGTTGATTCTTCAAGCATCATACAAAAAAATGATCTTTGGGTTAATTATTGGAGTAATAGTTTTTCTTATTTCACCTGTAAAAAGCAATATGATGTTGGTTTTTACATTCTTACCATTATCGGTAATGACGACTAATAATATAGAATATTCTCAAAGTAAAATATATCAGGAAATAGTTCTTTTACTACTTATAATTGCTGGATTTTTTTGTTTCTTTTCTCAATTATAATTTGCTTCCATAAGCTAAATCCCCCGCATCTCCTAGTCCTGGTATAATGTAATTCTTTTCATTAAGTTTATCATCTAAAGCAGCAACCCAAAGATGACAATTTGGAGGAAGATTTTTTTCAAGATAAGCAATGCCTTCCGGAGCAGCAATTACAACCGCAATATGAATTTCTTTTGGTTTTTGTTCTAAATGTAATTTATGCAAAACAGCCACTATAGATTGTCCTGTGGCAAGCATTGGGTCAATTAAGATTAAGTTTTTGTTTTCAAAAGACGGAGCCGCTTGATATTCTACTAATATTTCAAATTTATCATCGTTGTCATAATGATGTCTGTAGGCAGAAACAAATCCGTTTTCGGCATTATCAAAAATATTCATAAAACCCATGTGAAGCGCTAACCCTGCTCTTAATATTGAACATAACACTACATTATCAGCTATGGTTCTTGTCTGTTTAATTCCCAAAGGCGTTTGTACTTCTACTTTTTCATATTCTAATGTTTTACTCAATTCATATGCCATAATTTCACCTATGCGTTCAATGTTTTTTCTGAAACGCATACTGTCTTTTTGTATGGTGACATCACGGATTTGAGCTAAAAAATGATTGAGAATACTATTTTGTTCTGAAATATAATGAATATGCATCCTGGATTAAAATTTGTATGTTCGAGTAAAAGTATAAAAACTATCTTTGCACCCGAGACCTTTTGGTCGAATTGTTTGAATTAAAATAAAATCAAGACTTATGTTTTCTCAATTTGCCTTTCCTGTTTTTGAGCAAAGTATCAAAGATTATCACATTATTGATGATGTATATCAGCCAACCTTAAATCCTTATACCAAAGGCTCAATTGAATATTTATTATATGCCAAAAACTGGGTCGACACCGTACAATGGCATTATGAAGATATTATTCGTGACCCAAATATTGACCCAGTTGCAGCTTTGGATTTGAAAAGAAAAATAGATGCTTCGAACCAAGTTCGAACTGATATGGTAGAATATATTGACAGTTATTTTTTCCAAAAACATGAAGCGGTGAAGGTTAAACCAAATGCCAAAATTAACACCGAAAGTCCAGCTTGGGCCATTGATCGCTTGTCAATCTTGGCTTTGAAAATTTATCACATGAGTGAAGAAGCAAATCGTTTAGAAGCAACGGCTGAACACAGAGCGAAATGTCAAGAGAAATTGAATGTATTGTTAGACCAAAAAAGTGATATGTTCATTTCTATCAATGACTTGTTGACCGACATTGAAAACGGAGACAAGTTCATGAAAGTGTACAAACAAATGAAAATGTACAACGATGATGATTTGAATCCTGTATTGTATCTAAATAAAAAATAAATTCGACTTACTTTTGTCAAATAAAATCAAACATATAGCCGTCATCCGATTATCTGCCATGGGCGATGTTGCGATGACGATTCCAGTTATTCGCGCTTTAGCAGAACAATCCCTAAGTCTCGGGACAAACGTAAAAATCACAGTCGTTTCTCGACCGTTTTTCAAACCTTTTTTTGACGGAATTCCTAATGTAGATTTCTTTGCGGTAGATGTTAAGCAAAGACACAAAGGATTTTTTGGTTTGCTGAAATTGTTCTTCGATTTAAAAAAACTAAATATCGATGCTGTTGCTGATTTACACAATGTCTTGCGTTCTCAAATCATACGAACTTTATTTGCATTCAGTGGGAAAATAATCGCGTTTACCGATAAAGGTAGAGCCGAAAAGAAAGCACTAATGAGAGCCAAAAACAAAATCTTTGAACCTGTAAAATCAATGGTCGAAAGACATGTAGATACTTTCAGTGAATTAGGTTTCAAGATTGATTTATCGAATCCAAAATTTCCTGAAAAAGCAGTTTTATCCAATGAAATCATTCGCCTTTCTGGAGAAAAAAAAGACGATAAATGGGTTGGGATTGCCCCTTTTGCACAATATGAAAGCAAGGTATATCCTTTAGATTTATTGCAAAAAGTGATTGATGAATTGGCTTCAAACACTAAAAACAAAATCTTCCTTTTTGGTGGAGGGAAAAAAGAAATAGAAGTTTTAAATTCTTTGACAAAAGGAAAAACAAACGTGATAAATGTATCTGGAGAACTTTCTTTGCAACAAGAATTGGAATTAATTTCCAATCTTGATGTTATGCTTTCTATGGATTCTGGAAATTCACATATCGCGGCTATGCTTGGTGTGAAAGTAGTTACGCTTTGGGGAGCCACCCATCCTTTTGCAGGTTTCAAACCTTTTAATCAACTCTTAGAAAATTGTTTGACTTCTGATAGAGAACAATATCCATTATTACCCACATCGGTTTATGGAAATAAGAAAGTGGAAGGTTATCAGGATGCTATGCGAACGATTTCTCCAGAAAAAGTAGTATTCAGTATTCAGTCACAGTTGACAGCATCTAAAAACTGAGAACAGCAACTGCCAACTAATTACACATCATCATAATCTACATAAATCTCAGCCGATGTTGGGTGCGCTTGACATGTCAAAATTAACCCTTCGGCGATTTCGCCATCGGTTAAAATGGAGTTCTTTTTCATTTCAGCCGAACCTTTTGTAATCCGAGCCAAACAAGAACTACAAATGCCACCTTGACAAGAATAAGGCGCATCGACACCTTGTTTTAAAGCAGCTTCAAGAACGGTTTGTTTTTGTGACATTTCAAAAGTAGTTTCCTCATCATCCACCATTATGGTGATTTTGGTATGTCCTTCGTGTGAAGCTGCATCAGAATTCTCTTTTGTAGAAGTAGAGAACAATTCAAATTTAATGTTTTTATCAGATACATTATGTGCTGCCAAAACAGTTGAAACTAGATTTATCATTTCTTCTGGTCCACATAAATAAAACTTATCAAATTCTTTTTCTTTGTGTTTATTATTTAAAACAAAGTTAACTGCCGACTTATCTATTCTACCAAAAAGTTCATTTTCTATTTTAGCTTGACTGAATACGTAATGTACAAAAAAGCGGCCTACATATTTTAGTTGTAACTCGTGAAGTTCGCTGTAAAAAATGGTTTCTTCCGTTGTTTTATTTCCATAAACTAAAACAAAAGTACTTTTTGGCTCACTTTCCAAAACCGATTTCAAGATAGACATTACAGGAGTAATGCCACTTCCAGAAGCAAAAGCAGCATAATTTTTTTGTTTATCAACATTAGGTTCAAAAGTAAACCTACCTTCTGGGGGACTAACTTCTAAAATATCACCTGCTTTTATATTTTCGTTAGCAAATTTTGAAAAATGGCCATTCTTTACTGATTTAATAGCAATTCTTAGTTCATCACTATTAGGCGAAGAACAAATGGAATAAGCACGGCGAATATCTTCCCCGTCAAGCGTTAATTTTAGGTTTATGTACTGACCGGCAATGAATTGGTAGGTAGATTTTAATTCAGGAGGAAGTGTGAAAGCAATTGAAACAGCATTGGGTGTTTCGTGCTTTACTTCTTTGATGTGTAATTTATAAAACGATGACATGAACTATTTTTTTGCAAAGGTAACAAACGAATCACTTTTAAAGAAATATAAAATTTATTACATAAGAATATTAGGTATATAAAAAACTTATGTATATTTGTTTTTCTAATAATGATAATGAAATGAAAAATTCGCAATTATATAAAGGAAGTTTGAATACCATAGTAATGAAACTTTTAGAAGAAAATGGAAGAATGTATGGTTATGAAATCACGCAAAAAGTAAAAGAAATTACCAAAGGTGAACTTAAAATCACCGAAGGCGCATTGTATCCTGCGTTGCATAAACTGGAAGCAGAAGGCGTTTTAGAAGTCGAGGTTGAAAACGTGGATAATCGTTTACGAAAATATTATAAACTCACTGAAAAAGGCACTACCGAAACTGTAAATAGATTAACAGAATTAGAAGATTTTATCAGAAATATGCAAACACTAGTTCAACCTAAATTAGATATAATATGAAATTAAGCAAAGAAAATATATCACAGATTGATAAAGCTCTTTTTAAAAAATTTGGTGTTTATTACTATGACGTTCGTTTGGAAATTGTTGATCATTTAGCATCTGAAATAGAGCAGATGGAAGGCGATTTTGAAGAAATTCCCCCTGTTTTTTTGAATAACAAAAGTGATTTTATTAAAGATACAAATCTTCAATTAAACAATGCAGGTTCTAGACGGAGTAAGATCGTTTTATTTAAAAATATTTTTTCTATAAAATATCTTTTGACTTTTATAGTTGTCGTTTTCTTTTCTTACAACTTGATTTCTTTAAAAGGAAAAGAATGGTTTTTAGAATATTTTGATATTATGCCAATAGTTGTACCCGCACCAATTTCAATATTTCTTTTTTATGAAATATTTTCTAGTAAAAGAAAGTCTTACATTTTGCCTTTTGCTGGAATTACAAATACTATTTTAATGACTTATCTTTTCATCTTTATTCACATCATACGAAAAGCAGATAATTTTTATTGTGTAAGCATATTTTCATTTTTTATGACATTAGCAATAGTCTATTATTATATTTATTTTTTCTCTATAAGACAACATTTTAAAGAGAATAATTTATTGAAACTATAAATTTAAACGATGAAATTAGCAAAAGAAGATATTGTATTTATTGATACTTATTTAAAAAATCATAATGTTATTTATTTAGACATTCGCTATGAAATGATTGATCACATTGCTACTGGAGTTGAGGAGAAAATGCAAAAAGAAGATTTAGCTTTTTATGATGCTTTCAAAGATTTTATGGCAGCAAATAAAACTGAAATTTTGAGAAATAATAAAACAAGCAGAACTATTTATTGGGATGTTGTCAAACAATTTTTATTGTTTTTAGTATCGCCTATTATTTTAGTTTTAGGTGTAATTTTATTTCTATTTTTTAATTATTTTGATCTCAATCAGATTTTTACTCCAAATTTTGAATTTAAAGAAATGGTTATCATATTAATTGTTTTTTTGTTTGCTTTTCAATTTTTTTATTTTAGGTATTATCTAAAGAAAAGATTTTACAGAGTAGAAAAAACTGGAAGCATACTCATTCTCATTTATTGGCTACAGCTTCTTTTTCTTCGATATCATGAAATAGAAACTATTTCTAAAACAACTTTGTTTGTTTTCTCGTATTTACTTTTTGGTTATGTTGCTTTTTTAATGAAAGAAGTTTTAAAATTTAACCAACACCGATTTAATTATATTTAATCATGAAACTTTCCCCAGAACAAATAGAAAAAATTGACATAATTCTTGAAAAATTAGGATTGGACTTTCTCGATTTCAAACTAGAAATAAAAGACCACATTGCAAGTCAAACGGAAGAATTATGCGAAGAACAAAATATTACTTTTGAAGAAGCTTTACTTTTAGTTTTGAAAGAATGGGAACCCAATTTGTTATTAAAAAGTAGCATTTGGATAAGTAACAAGCGAAGTTTTTCAGCGGTTGTTATAAACGGAATTCGTAAACGCTATTATATATATAATGGCATAGCAATACCAATAATTCTATTGTTTTTTCAGTTGCATTATACTTACAAAAAAGAGATTGATACAGTTTTATTGTCTCCAATATTGCTTGGTTTTAGTTCAATTTTACTTTTAACATTATCAGGATTTCGCTACTCGATTTTCAAAGTAAACAAGCAAACCAGCTATTCCTACGAATTCAATAGAATTTATAAAATGGTAGCTTTATGTTGGATGTTTGATGCTGTTTTTTACTTTTTAATTGGAATTGCTCCCATTATAATTTGGAATGCTATGATTGTAGCTTCTACACCAATTGCTTTTTACAGTTATTACAAACACAGTCAATTTTGTAAACACTTTGATAAGGTTATAATATGAAACTATCTGCCGAACAAATAGAACGATTATACCAGTTCACTCGCCAGCATTATGTAGAATACTATGATTTACAAACAGAATTAGTAGATCATTTGGCAAATGCTATTGAAGAGCAATGGACTGCTAATCCGAAATTATCCTTTGAACAAGCGTTGCAAGTAGAATTTAAAAAATTTGGAATTTTTGGTTTTATGGATGTGGTAGAAAAAAGACAAGCAGCTTTGCATAGAAAATACAACAAAATAGTATGGAAGGAGTTGAAAACGTTTTTTTCGATTCCGAAAATTATTGGAACCATTTCTTCTATAACATTTCTTTATTATGTGTTGAAATACTTTCAAGAAAGTTATGAAATAATGCAATGGTTTATTGCCATACTGATAATAAGTTTTATTATTGGATTAGCTTTTTTGACTAAAAAACAAAAAAATGAAACCGCAAAAACAGGAAAAAGATGGTTATTGAAAGACATCATTTTTGGATATAGTTCTGTAGCTGGAGTATTGAATTTCGTTGTTCAATTGGCTTGTCGATTACATGAAAATCAGTATCCTGAATGGTTTTTGATGGTATTTAGTGTTTTATTAGTGGTTTTATTTTTGACCGAATATGTAGTGTTGTTTCTAATTCCTTCCAAAGCCGAGAGCTACCTTAGTGAAACCTATCCTGAATATGAAATAACACAATTAATGTAACAATTTCATATATTTAAAAACTAATTGCAAAACCAAAACCATAAACTATGTTCAAACATTTTATTGTATTAGAGTGGAAATCCTTTTTTCGATCGGCTTCGTTTGCCACTACTTTGATTGTGAAAATCTTTATGGCTATAGCCGCTTTGTATTTTATGGCCATTTTTACAGGTGCTGGTGTTGCAATTTTCTTTTTCTTGAAAGAAGATTTTCATCTAGAGCCATTGGCAACAGTCAATAGATTTTTGGTTTATTATTTGGTTGGCGATTTGGTAATTCGATGGTTTTTCCAAAAAATGCCGGTTACCAATATCAAACCTTTGCTAACGTTACCCATAAAAAGAAATACTATTGTTCATTATTCATTGGCCAAAACTGGAATTTCTTTTTTTAATGTTATTCACGCTTTTTTCTTTATTCCTTTTACCGTTGTGCTTTTGACACATGGCTATGGTTATCAAGCCAT
>CALPPS020000014.1 GCA_943325515.2 Flavobacterium psychrophilum | reverse complement strand
TAAATCCTAAAACAAAACATGGGCATCGTACAAAATCAATCCATAAAAAACACCATCATTACTTTCCTAGGATTTGGGATTGGTGCCATTAACGCGTTGTTTTTTTACACTCATTTTCTCGGAAAATTGCACTACGGAATTGTAGCCACAGTACTTTCTGGTGCTAATATCATGATGCCATTAATGGCTTTTGGTGCGCAGAATACTTTAATCAGATTCTTTTCTTCCTATAAAAATCAAAAAGAACGCGATGAGTTTTTAACCTTTATGCTGATTTTACCTTTGGCATTAATCATTCCATTGGGATTAGGGTTTTATTTTTTTTACGACCAAATTTCATACAGCTGGATTGAGGAAAATCCGACGCTAAAACCTTTCTTTTGGCTGATTCCTATTATTGGTTTATTCATGGCATATTTTGAATTGTTTTATGCCTGGGCAAAAGTACATATGCAATCCGTTATGGGGAATTTTATCAGCGAAGTTTTGGTACGGATTATTGTAATGCTATTATTGATTGGAGTCCATTTTGATTGGATTGCCAAAGATACTTTTGTCTATTGTGTGGCTCTCGCCTACTTCGCACAAATGATTGCTATGAAACTCTATGCTATTTCCGTGAAAATGCCAGTTTTACGATTTGTCATTCCAAAAAATGCAAAAGAGATTGTGCAATATTCGGGTTTTATTATTGTTTCTGGTGGCGTTGCTGTAATGTTGGTAGATTTTGATAAAGTAATGATACCGCAATACAAAGACATCGGTCAGAATGCGTTATATGCCGTAGCAATATTTATTGCAACCGTAATTGCGGTGCCAAGTAGAGCCATGACGCAAATTATTGCCCCAATTACTGCCAAATTAATGACCGAAAACAAGCACGACGAACTCAACGATTTGTATAAAAAAAGTGCTATCAATCTTCAGGTAATTGGTGGATTTATCATGATACTCATTTTTGTAAATATCAAAGAAATGTATCAACTAATTCCTGAAGATTACAGTGGCGGTATTTTAGTGGTTTTTCTAATTGGTTTATCCAAGTTTTACGATGTGCTTTTGGGCAATAACAATTCGATTATAATCAATACTAAACACTACAGAACTGTTTTACTTTTTGGAGTTTTTACCGTTATATTAATGATAGCTTTGAACATGATTTTTATTCCACTTTATGGCATTGAAGGTTCGGCTTTTGCTACATTACTAACAGTAATGATTTATAACACCATCAAATTATTTTTTGTCATCAAAAAAATGGATTTGTTTCCATTTACTGTAAAGACTTTATATTCTCTTGGTATTTTAGCTGTTTGTTTCTTGTTGTTTTACTTTTGGGATTTTCCTTTTCATGCTATTATCAACATTGGATTAAAATCTATTTTACTAAGTGGATTGTATGCTATATTGATTTATAAAGCGCAACTTTCAGAAGAAATTAACGGAGTGATTTCTAAATTTTTGAAAATTATAAATTTGAATTAAATCCCAGCTACAGCTTTTATTTCATCAATAATTCGCAATGCTAATGTATCTGCTGATTCTTGCGATGGTGATTCGGTATAAATACGGATTATTGGTTCGGTATTTGACTTTCTTAAATGAACCCATTCTGTAGCGAAATCTATTTTCACACCATCAATAGTAGAGATGTTTTCGTTTTTATATTTCTCTGTCATGGCAACAAGAATAGCATCCACATCAATTTGTGGCGTTAATTCAATTTTATTTTTACTCATGTAATATTGTGGATATGAAGCGCGCAGTTCAGCAACAGTTTTATCTTGGTTTGCCAAATAAGTTAGGAACAACGCCACACCTACCAAACTATCTCTTCCATAATGCAACTCGGGATAAATAATACCACCATTTCCTTCACCTCCAATAATGGCATTTGTTTTTTTCATTAATTCCACCACATTCACTTCGCCCACAGCACTGGCTTGATAGTTTCCGTTGTGTTTAGTTGTGATGTCTCTCAAAGCACGAGAAGACGACATATTTGAAACCGTATTTCCCGGTGTTTTGCTCAACACATAATCGGCGCAAGCCACCAATGTATATTCTTCTCCAAACATTTCACCATCATTGGAAATAAAAGCAAGTCTATCAACATCTGGATCAACCACAATTCCGAAATCAGCTTTTTCTTCAAGTACTAATTTACAAATATCACCCAAATGTTCTTTTAATGGTTCAGGATTATGTGGAAAATGTCCGTTGGGTTCACAATACAATTTTACAACTTCAACACCCATTTGCTCCAATAAATTTGGAATAATTATTCCTCCCGAAGAATTCACACCATCCACAACCACTTTAAATTTTCGTTTGGCAACAGCTTCAGCATCTACCAAAGGC
The DNA here is from genome assembly GCA_943325515.2 of Flavobacterium psychrophilum. Lineage (GTDB taxonomy): Bacteria > Bacteroidota > Bacteroidia > Flavobacteriales > Flavobacteriaceae > Flavobacterium > Flavobacterium psychrophilum_R. Next base: position 34,162 of record CALPPS020000014.1, on the reverse strand, counting down.
AAATCCAAAACTTCGTCAATATGAATATCCATATAGGAATCATTAATCGTGATTTCACCCAAATCATCTACTTCTGAGAAATCAAAAGCTTCTGCTTCGGCAATTTCAAGAATTTTTTCACCATTGGCACCACTCAAAAACTCTCCTTTTTCGTTTAATAATTTTAGAGCATTCCATTGTTTAGGATTGTGTGATGCGGTTAAAATAATTCCACCATCGGCTTTTTCCATTGGAACTGCAATCTCAACTGTTGGTGTAGTTGATAAACCTAAATCTACAACATCAATTCCTAATCCTAGTAAAGTATTCACTACCAAATTATGAATCATTGGCCCAGAAATTCGGGCATCACGACCAATAACTACTTTAAGTTTCGAGTTGCGAGTTGCAGGTTGCACGTTTTTCAGAAAAGTTCCATATGCCGAAGCAAATTTCACTGCATCAACAGGTGTTAAATTATCACCAACTTTGCCACCAATTGTACCACGAATTCCTGATATAGATTTTATTAATGTCATTTTAAGTAAAGAGTTATCAATTATAATTTACAAATATATTGAATTGAGATTTTCTATTTCTATTTAAAATTTATAATTTAAAATTCATAAATTAGTAAAATGAACTTCTTAGCTCACATTTATCTTTCGGGTGAAAACGATTTATTGAAAATCGGTAACTTTATGGCGGACAGCATTAGAGGGCACGATTACAACAACTATCAATCTGAAATTAGAAAGGGGATTTTATTGCATCGTTCTATTGATAGTTTTACTGATATGCATCCTATTTATAGGCAAAGTAAACATCGTTTGCATGAAAAATACGGACATTATTCGGGTGTAATAATGGATATTTTTTATGATCATTTTTTAGCTAAAAATTGGGATAAATATTCAGAAGAAAAATTAGAAAGTTACGTTGGTAACTTTTATCATTTACTAAAAAACAACTATGATTTACTGACAGAAAAAGCAAAAGGAATATTGCCTTATATGATTGGGCGAAATTGGTTAGTAAGTTATGCCTCTATTGAAGAATTAGAAATGATATTATTTCAGATGGATCATCTTACAAAAAATAGAGTTGCTATGCACGAATCAATTGTGGAATTAAAACAATTTTACACCGAATTTGAGCAGGAATTCATTTTATATTTTGAAGAATTACGCCAACATTGTAATGATAAACTAACCCTACTTTAAAATTGAATTTATTATCGAAATTGAATTTTGAAATCGTATTTTAGCATTTCAAAAGTTTGGAATTCATGCCATCGAATAAAGCTTCTATTTTTAAAATTGTTCTCAGAAGTATTTTCAGAAGAGCCGAAAACTTGGTTTTCCTTTTGAAAGACAAATTAAGCGAGAGAAATTTTATCTACTTTGCGAGTATAGTTGTCGCCATTACTTGTTCATTTGCTGTAATTATTTTAAAAAGTTTTGCCCATAATATATTCCTCTGGGCTAATGATATAAATGGTTTCCTAAAACTTCCTTATATCAATAGTTTACTTCCGGTTGCAGGTATTTTATTAACTGTATTTGTAGTTAAAAATTTTTTGAACAATGAAATTGAAAAAGGAAGTTCCAAAGTGTTATACGCTGTTGCCAAAAAAGGCGGAATCATTCCAAAAAAACAAATGTATGCCCAAATTATAACAAGTTCCTTAACCGTTGGTCTTGGTGGTTCTGCAGGATTAGAAAGTCCAATTGTGATTACTGGCGCAGCTTTTGGCTCCAATTTTGCACAAAAATATCATCTATCACAAAAAGATAGAATTTTGCTTTTAGCATGTGGTGTTGCTGCAGGAATTGGAGCGGCTTTTAATGCTCCTATTGCTGGTGTTTTGTTTGCTATAGAAGTAGTTCTAACCGATATTTCAATTGCGGCTTTTATTCCCATTATTATTTCAGCAGCAACAGGCGCGCTAATTTCAACAGTAGTTTTGAGCAGAGATACATTATTAAATTTTGAACAAACGCTAAAATTCGATTATCATAATACGCCCTATTATATTTTACTAGGAATTTTAGCGGGTTTAACTTCTATTTATCATGCAAGAAATTTTCAAAAAGTTGAAAAATTCTTTGGGACTTTCAAGAATAAAGGTTACAGCAGAGCCTTATTTGGAGCAATGCTTTTAGCTTTTTTGATTTTCTTATTTCCAACCTTATTTGGAGAAGGCTATGAAAGCATCAAAACACTTTCTTCCAAAAATCCAAGTATATTATTAGACAATACGTTACTAGATAATTTCAAAAGTAATGAATGGGTTTTGCTTGCTTTTGTTGGAGTAACTATCCTTTTAAAAGCTTTTGCTACTGGTTTAACACTTGGTAGTGGCGGAAATGGAGGAAATTTTGCACCTTCACTATTTGTAGGTTCTTATTTAGGTTTTTTTGTGGCTAAAACTGTAAATCTTTTAAATTTTACACATAATTTACCAATAGCAAATTTTACCATTGTAGGCATGGCAGGAATATTAAGCGGACTCTTTCATGCGCCTTTAACAGCAATATTTCTTATCGGTGAAATTACTGGTGGTTATGATTTAATGGTACCTTTAATGATAGTTTCATCCGTAAGTTTTGCTGTTTCAAAGCAATTTGAAAAACACTCTATGGATGTAAAAGCTTTAGCCGATAAAGGCGATGTGTTTACAAGTGATAAAGATAAAAACATCCTACAAAGCATCGATTTTTATAATTTGGTTCAAAAAAATTACAAATCTCTTTCTTTAGATAGTTCAATAGAAAATGTTGTCGAGATTTTTTCTACTACAGAACAAAAAATAATTCCCATTATAGATGAACACAAAACGCTTATTGGTATGGTAGATTTTGAAGAAATAAAAGCCATCATTTTCAATCCCTATAGAGTTAAATTTATGAATATTAATGAGATCATTAGCCAACCTAAAAGCCTAATTCTATTAGATGATAAAGTCGAAAAAATCATAAAACAATTTGAAAGTTCAAAAACACAAATTCTCCCTGTTATTAGCAAAGGAAAATACTTTGGTTTCCTATCTAAAATTGATGTATTAGAAAGTTATCGTCAACGATTAAAAGAAATGATTATTGAGTGATGTTTTTTAACAATTACTTCTAAACTGAATTATCAAAAATTGTTGTCAAAACACTACCTTTGCGTTTCGCTAAAAATACTATGCTTGATTCAGAAAATACTATTGAAGTTCTCGGTGCTCGAGTTCACAATTTAAAAAATATAGACATTTCTATTCCTCGAGAAAAATTAGTAGTTATTACTGGTCTTTCGGGGTCAGGAAAATCGTCTTTGGCTTTTGACACTATCTATGCTGAAGGACAACGAAGATACATTGAAACCTTTTCCGCCTATGCTCGACAATTTCTTGGTGGGTTAGAACGTCCTGATGTGGATAAAATTGATGGGCTTTCTCCAGTTATTGCCATTGAGCAAAAAACCACCAGCAAAAGTCCTCGTTCCACTGTGGGAACCATTACCGAGATTTATGATTTTCTAAGACTGCTTTTTGCACGCGCTGGTGAAGCCTATAGTTATGTTACTGGTGAAAAAATGGTTTCCTATTCAGATGAGCAAATCAAAGAGTTAATTATTCAAGATTTTAAAGGAAAACGAATCAACATTTTAGCTCCAATCATTCGAGCCAGAAAAGGACATTATGCCGAATTATTCCAACAAATCACCAAGCAAGGTTTCCTAAAAGTTAGAGTGAATGCTGAAGTACAAGACTTATTGCCAGGAATGAAACTCGATCGTTATAAAACCCATGATATCGAAATTGTGGTTGACAGAATGGTAATTGAAGACAACGAAGAAAATCAAAAACGTCTTTCAGAAAGTATCAAAACTGCCATGTATCATGGTGAAAATGTTCTTATGATTTTGGATCAAGACACTAATCAAGCCCGTTACTTTAGTAGAAATTTGATGTGTCCTACTTCGGGTATATCCTATCAAAATCCTGAACCAAATTTATTCTCTTTCAACTCTCCAAAAGGCGCATGTGGAGACTGTAAGGGCTTAGGTGCCATCCATGAAATCAATCTGAAAAAGATTATACCAAATCCAAAATTGTCTATTAAAAATGGTGGCTTTGCTCCGCTTGGTGAATATAAAAGTTCATGGATTTTCAAACAATTGGAAATCATAGGTGAAAAATTTGGATTTAAAATCACAGATGCCATCGGAACCATTTCTGAAGAAGCCATGCAAATTATTTTACATGGAGGTAAAGAAAAATTTGTAGTAGAGTCAAAAACTTTAGGCATTACTAAAGAATACAAAATAGAATTTGAAGGTATTTCCCATTTTATCAAAAATCAATTTGAAGAAAGTAATTCTACTTCTATAAAACGTTGGGCAAAAGAATTCATGGACGAAATTGAATGTCCAGAATGTTGTGGTTCACGATTAAAAAAAGAAGCATTATATTTCCGTATCAATGAAAAAAATATTTTTGATTTATCAACAATGGATATTTCAGATTTATCACTCTGGTTTGAGGATTTAGACAAAAAACTTTCTGATAAACAAAAAATCATTGCTACAGAAGTTGTCAAAGAAATCAAAGATAGATTGCGCTTTTTGGTCAATGTTGGCTTGAATTATTTGTCGATAAACCGTAGTTCAAAATCGCTTTCGGGTGGAGAAGCACAACGTATTCGATTGGCAACACAAATTGGTTCACAATTGGTTGGTGTGTTATATATTTTGGATGAGCCGAGTATTGGTTTACATCAAAGAGATAATGAAAAACTAATTCATTCCTTAGAACAATTACGTGATATTGGCAATTCTGTCTTAGTGGTAGAGCATGACAAAGATATGATTGAACGCGCTGATTACGTGATAGACATTGGTCCAAAAGCGGGAAAATTTGGTGGTGAAATCATTAGCAAAGGAACACCAACCGAGTTGCTCAGAGAACATACTATGACTGCCATGTACTTGAATGGTGAAATGAAAATTGAAGTGCCAGAAAAACGTCGTACAGGCAATGGTAAATTTTTAAAGCTAACTGGCGCAACAGGAAATAATCTTAAAAATGTTTCCATCGAATTGCCATTGGGAAAACTAATTTGCGTGACTGGAGTTTCCGGAAGTGGAAAATCAACGTTGATTAATGAAACCCTTTACCCTATTTTAAACGAATATTATTTCAATGGCGTAAAAAAACCGCAGGCTTACAAGAAAATTGAAGGATTAGAAAACATTGATAAAGTAATCGATATTGACCAAAGCCCAATTGGTAGGACACCACGAAGCAATCCAGCAACTTATACGGATGTATTTTCGGAAATTAGAAGTTTGTACACACAATTACCTGAAGCTATGATACGAGGCTATAAAGCAGGAAGATTTAGTTTCAATGTTTCAGGCGGAAGATGTGAAACTTGTGAAGGTTCTGGTGTGCGAACTATTGAAATGAGTTTCTTACCTGATGTGTATGTGGAATGTGAAACCTGTCAGGGCAAGCGTTTTAACAGAGAAACTTTGGAAATCAGATATAAAGGAAAATCCATTTCGGATGTGTTGAATATGACAGTAGATGAAGCAGTTCCTTTTTTTGAAAACATACCCAAAATATATCGAAAAGTAAAAACCATTCAAGATGTAGGATTAGGATATATTACTTTGGGTCAACAAAGTACTACACTTTCTGGTGGCGAAGCCCAGCGAATCAAATTGGCAACCGAATTGTCTAAAAAAGACACTGGAAATACTTTCTACATTATGGATGAACCCACAACTGGTTTGCATTTTGAAGATATTAGAGTGTTGATGGAGGTGATTAATAAATTAGTAGATAAAGGCAACACCATTTTAATTATTGAACATAATATGGATGTCATTAAATTGGCCGATTACATAATTGATATTGGTCCCGAAGGAGGAAAAGGCGGTGGTGAAATAGTGGCCAAAGGAACACCTGAAGAACTTGTCAAAAATAAAAAAAGCTACACTGCACAGTTTTTGAAAAAAGAATTACTTTAGCATGTTTGCTTAAATTTAAAAAAAAATAAATTATTTAAATAATGATGAAAGAAGATTACTTAAATGAAGATGATAAAATCCAAGAAAAATTAAAACAAAGAACTTGGAATGAAATAAGAACTAACGACTCTTGGGCAATTTTTAAAATTATGTCTGAGTTTGTTAATGGCTATGAAACTATGGCAAGAATAGGTCCTTGTGTCTCTATTTTTGGATCAGCAAGAACAAAACCCGATAACAAATATTATTTATTGGCTGAAAAAATTGCTTATAAAATTAGTAAAGCTGGTTATGGTATTATCACAGGTGGTGGACCAGGAATTATGGAAGCTGGAAACAAAGGTGCTCACAATGGCGAAGGAACTTCAGTGGGACTAAATATTGAATTGCCATTTGAACAGCATTACAATCCTTATATCGATAAAGATAAAAATCTAAATTTTGACTATTTCTTTGTGCGCAAAGTAATGTTTGTCAAATACTCTCAAGGATTTGTAGTGATGCCCGGTGGTTTTGGAACTTTAGACGAATTGTTTGAAGCTATAACATTAATCCAAACCAAAAAAATTGGAAAATTCCCAATTATTCTTGTGGGTTCAGAATATTGGAAAGGATTGATTGACTGGATAAAAACAGTGATGATTGGTGAAGAACACAATGCTAATCCTGAAGACATGAACTTAATTAAAATTGTAGATACTGAGGATGAAGTCGTGGAAGCTTTGGATAATTTTTATAAAAAATATAACCTCAGTCCGAACTTTTAAACAATATCAAAAATCAAAATCAATGACAAAAATCAATGTAATTCTTTTTGATTGAAGTTGTTTTTGATATTGAAATTGCAATTGATTTTTTATGTTTTTTAATTCCTTTCATTTCGCCATTTTTCTTCCAATAGTTTTTTTACTATACTGGTTTATTGCTAATAAATCCAAAAATTATCAAAACTATATATTAATTCTTGCTAGCTATTACTTCTATTCCTGCTGGGATTGGCGTTTCTTGTTTTTATTAATTTTCTCGACCTTACTAGATTATTTTTCTGCCATTCAAATTGAAAATAGTACAACTCCATTGTCAAGAAAATTTTGGCTTTGGTTTTGTGTTTCCATCAATATTGGGTTTCTTGGAGTTTTTAAATACTATAACTTTTTTGCGACTTCATTTTCAGAATTATTACAATCGGTTGGTTTTAATTCCAGTCCGTTATTATTGAAAGTAATACTTCCTGTTGGGATTTCTTTTTATACTTTTCATGGATTGTCATACATCATTGATATTTATTTCAAGCGAATAAAATCAGAGAAAAACTTTGTAGATTATTCCTTATTTGTAAGCTATTTTCCTTTGCTGGTAGCTGGTCCAATTGAAAGAGCCACACATCTTTTACCGCAATTAAAAGTAAACCGAGAATTCAATGTTGAAAAAGCCAAAGAAGGAATTTATCAAATCATTTGGGGATTGGTCAAAAAAGTGGTAATTGCTGATACATGTGCTAATTATGCCAATGCAATTTTTGATCATTATAATTCCATGAATTCCCTGTCATTGATTTTAGGCGCTATTTATTTTGCTTTTCAAATATATGGTGACTTTTCGGGTTACTCGGACATTGCCTTGGGAACTTCAAAACTCTTTGGTATCGATTTGTTGAAAAACTTTAATTATCCCTATTTTTCTCGCGATATTGCAGAATTTTGGCGCAAATGGCACATATCTTTAACCACATGGTTTAAAGATTATTTATACATTCCGCTCGGTGGAAGCAAAGGTTCAAAATGGCTGAAGGTCAGAAATACTTTTATCATTTTCTTAGTTAGCGGCTTTTGGCATGGTGCGAGTTGGACTTTTATTGCATGGGGATTTATTAATGCCCTATATTTCATTCCGCTATTACTGTTAAAAAAAAACAGAAAAAATATTGATGATTTTAGCTTAGGTTTTAATTTAGAATCAATACGAACCCTTTTCAATATATTAATTACTTTTAGTATCACTTGTTTTGCTTGGATTTTTTTTAGAGCCAGAAGCATTTCAGATGCTTTTCAATACATCAAACGACTCTTTGAAAATCGGATTTTTACCGAACAATATTTTAGTATCGAAAGATATAACTATGAAATTCTGGCACTAGTCATCATTTTTATTTTAGTTGAATGGAACAATCGAGGAAAAATTGAACCTATTTCAGGGAAATACAGTTGGCTAAAATTAGGCTTGTGTTTAGCAGCTATTTTAGCTTTAGGCGTTTTTTCAGATTATAAAGAATTTATTTATTTTCAATTTTAATGAAATCGCCAAATACAAAAAGTTTGCTTATACAAACACCATTTAATAAAAATGCGATTACATATGTGACCGCTAAAAAATATTGTTTGCACATATGAAACAGTTTTTATTATTTACTTTAAAAATTTCAGCATTACTCCTACTCGTTATGGTTTTGCTCGATGTTTTTTATACTGCTATTTACCTACAATCCAATTCGAGAACTAAAATAGATTATCTATACAATACCAAAAACAAAAACTTTGATGTTGTTTTTTTAGGTTCATCAAGAGTTAATAATCATTTGGTGCCTAAAATTTTCAATGATAATGGCTATGAGACTTTCAACTTTGGAATGACTCGTTCCCGATTAGAGGAATCAGCGTTGATGCTTCAATTGATGGTGGAGCGCAATTATAAAATAAAAAATTTGATACTTCAGATAGATTTGAATATCAATACCAATGACCATTCTGAAGCTATTCGTTCCTTATTTATGCCCTATTTGCACCAATCAGAAACCATTAGAAATTATTATAAAAATATTCCAGAATATAATCAGTTACTTTACATCCCGTTTTATCGCTATATGCATTATGATACTAAAATTGGTTTTAGAGAAATGTATTTTTCACTGGTTCACAAGAAAACTAATAATTTAGAAAATGATGGTTTTCATGCGTTAACTAAAGACCAACGTCCTATGATTGCAGCCGATTTATCAAAATATTATCCTAAGAAAAATATTGGCTATGAACAAATCAAAACCATTTGTAAAAAAAACAACATCAATTTAATTGCGATTACTACACCTATGTGCATGAGTACTATAAACAGAGATTATTTCAATCATATTCGTTCCGTTTACCCTGAAATCTATAACTTTGAAAATGCTGTAACTGACGATAACTATTTTGCCACTTGTGGTCATATGAACGAAAAAGGCGCGATAGCATTTACCAAAATTATTTTTAATGCCTTTTTTAAACCCAAACAAAACCCTTGAAAAAACTTAGCTTCATACTATTTCTTTTTAGCTTTTTAGCTTCAGCACAACACCATTCCAAATTAGTTGTAGAAGTGAATGATGCAACTAAAGTTATAACGGTTTTACAAGAACTTACTTTTAATAATACTACCAATGATACGTTAAATAATATTGTCCTTAATGATTGGATTAATGCCTATTCTAGCAAGAATACACCCATGGCGAAACGTTTTTCAGATGAATTTGAACGCGGTTTTCATTTAGCTAAAGAAAAAGAAAGAGGAAGAACAAGCGATATCAAAATACTTAACCAAAATAAATCATTACTCACATGGGAAAGAAATGAAAAATCTCCCGATGTAATTCAGATTAAACTGAAAGAGAAGTTGTTGCCCAATCAAAAAATAACACTTTCTTTAAGCTATACTGTCAAAATTCCAAGTGATAAATACACTAATTATGGATATGGCGATAAGGGGAAAATGAACCTTAAAAATTGTTTTCTCACACCAGCACGATATGAAAATCATGATTTTGTGAAATATGATAATTTAAATCTCGATGATTGCGCCAATGCACTTTCTGATTATGATATTGAATTTAAAATACCGGAAACTCTTGACTTAAGCTCTGACTTAAATGAAACTAAAAAAGAAAGTCTTGACAATAAAATTAATTACCATTTATCAGGCAAAAATCGTGTTGTTTTCAATATATTAATTGATAATAGCAGAGAATTTGAAATCTATAAAAACAATGAATTAGAAGTGATTTCTAACCTGAGAGATAACAGATTAAACGATATTGAAAGAGCTATTCTTATTGACAATATCATCAATTTTGTAACTGAAAATTTGGGCAAATATCCTCACGAAAAAATTACAGTAACACAAGCTGATTACAATCGTAATCCTTTTTATGGTTTGAATCAATTACCTAACTTCATCAGTCCTTTTCCTGATGCATTTCTATATGAAATCAAGTTTTTGAAAACCTACTTAAACAATTATCTGCATAGCTCACTTCAACTTGACCCAAGAAAAGACAGTTGGATATATGATGGAATTCAGGTATATATTATGATGAAATATATTGATGCATTTCACCCTGATGTCAAAATGATGGGAAATGTTGCCAAATATAAATTGGTAAAAGCATACAATCTTGTAAGCCTAGATTTCAATGGACAATACAGCTATTTTTATATGCTAATGGCGCGGAAAAATCTAGACCAACCACTTAGCAATCCGAAAAACACATTAATTCGTTTCAACGAAAAAATTGCTTCAAAATATAAAGCCGGTTTAAGTTTTAAATATTTAGATAGTTATCTAGAAAATAATATAGTCCAAAATAGCTTAGTGCAATTCATTAATTTGAATAAAATCCAACAAACCAACGGGAAGGATTTTGAATCTATTCTGACTACCAATTCGCCAAAAAAAATCAATTGGTTTTTTGATAAAATCATTAACTCTCGTGATGTTTTTGATTATAAATTTAAAGAAGTATCAAAAACCAAAGACAGCATCTCTTTTTCGCTTAAAAATAAAACTCAAACCAATGTTCCCATTCCTGTTTATGGAATCAAAGACAAGAATGTAGTATTCAAAAAATGGATAGGTAATTTTACCAAAGACAGTATTTATACTCTACCGAGAAAAGATGCTGATAAAATTGTTATTAATTTTAAAAATGAAGTACCCGAATTCAATTTAAGAAACAATTGGCGTTCGTTAAATGGATTTCGACTATTCAATCGTCCCATAAAATTCAATTTTATGAAAGATTTAGAAAACCCATATTACAACCAAATTTTATATGTTCCAATATTAGAATACAATTTATACGATGGTTTATTACCTGGTATGCGTTTTCATAATAAAACTATCTTGGACAAACCTTTTATTTTTGATTTATACCCAACAATATCCACTAAAACTAAAAATTTCTCAGGAAAAGGTTATGTGTATATTAATCAATTTAACAGAGATAGCAACCTTTATAACATTCGTTATATGATAAGCGGTCATTACTTGCATTACGCACCCGATGCCTATTATACCAAACTTGCTCCTACGGTATTTATGAATTTTAGACCCGATGATTATAGAGATAATAGAAAGGAAACCATTATCATAAAAGAAGTATTAGTCAATAGAGAAAAATCAGCTTTTGCAGTCCCTGGAGAGACTGAAAATTATGAGGTTTTCAATGCTAAATATTTTAATATTAAAACCGAAGTAACTAATCATTTTCTTTTTTTGGGCGATGTTCAATATGCAAAAAGTTTTGGAAAACTAGCCGCTGAAATACAATACCGAAAACTGTTTGATGATAATCGCCAACTCAACCTTCGCCTTTTTGCTGGAACTTTTTTGCACAACAATACCAATTCTAATTATTTCGATTTTGGCTTAGATCGTCCATCCGATTATTTGTTTGAAAGTGAATATATTGGCCGTTCGGAGACCAAAGGAATATTTAGTCAACAATCTATTATTATGGATGGTTTTTTTAAATCAAAATTAACAACGCGCACTGCAAACCGATGGATGACAACTGCTAATGCTAGCTTTGGCATTTGGAATTGGGTAGAAGCTTTTGGTGATATTGGAATAATTAAGAATAGAGACATCGCTCCTAAATTTGTTTTTGATAGTGGTATTCGATTAAACTTAGTGACTGATTATTTTGAACTCTATTTTCCAGTATATTCCAGCAACGGATGGGAAATTAGCGATGAAAATTATGGCGAAAAAATTCGCTTTATCATTACTTTTCAACCTGAAACATTAATTAATCTTTTTACCCGAAAATGGTTCTAATCTATCTTTAAGTAATGGTTATTTTGAATATTTCGTTGAAATAAATAGTTTTTTTTAAACATCTTTCATCCAAAACTATATTTACAGCATATTAATTAGCGATAATCAAATTTTATTTTTAGTTCATAATATAAATAGTTACTTCTTTTTATTTAAATTTGTTATTTTAAGAACCATTTCCAATATGACTGAAACACAAACCAAATCCGAAATTACGTTTGAAGATTTTAAATCCGAAGTTTTAAACGATTATAAAATTGCCAAAATAAGCAGAGAATGTAGTTTATTAGGAAGAAAAGAAGTGCTGACAGGAAAAGCCAAATTCGGGATTTTTGGCGACGGAAAAGAAGTACCACAATTAGCCTTGGCCAAAGCTTTTCGAATTGGTGATTTTCGATCAGGGTATTATCGAGATCAAACTTTCATGATGGCAAATGACCAATTATCAATCCAACAATTTTTCGCTGGTCTTTATGGCCACACAGATCTAGCCCATGATCCGATGAGTGCTGGACGTCAAATGGGTGGTCACTTTGCGACACATTCGCTTGACGAAGATGGCAATTGGAATAACTTAACAAAACAAAAAAATTCAAGTGCTGATATTTCTCCTACAGCTGGACAAATGCCCCGTTTGTTAGGATTAGCTCAAGCCTCAAAAATATACAGAAACGTAGGTGGTTTGGAAGATTTTACTAATTTTTCAAATCAAGGAAATGAAGTAGCCTGGGGAACTATAGGAAATGCTTCTACTTCAGAAGGCTTGTTTTTTGAAACCATCAATGCGGCTGGCGTATTACAAGTACCCATGGTATTGAGTGTTTGGGATGACGAATATGGTATCTCTGTTCATGCGCGTCATCAAACAACCAAAGAAAATATTTCAGAAGTCCTAAAAGGATTCCAACGCGAACAAGGCACTAACGGCTATGAAATCATGACTGTAAAAGGTTGGGATTATCCATCATTAGTAGACACATACGAAAAAGCTTCTGAAATTGCACGCGAACAACATATTCCTATAATAATTCACGTTACTGAACTTACTCAACCGCAGGGCCATTCAACTTCGGGTTCCCATGAACGCTATAAAAATGAAGAAAGATTGGCTTGGGAAAGAGAATTTGACTGCTTGTTACAAATGCGTTCTTGGCTTCTAGAAAATAATATAGCTTCTACAGAAGAATTAGATAGCATAGACAGTGACTCAAAAAAAGAAGTCCTCGAGGGAAAAAAAGCTGCATGGACTGCCTTTGTTGCACCTATGAAAGAAGAGCAAAACGAATTAGTTGCTGTTTTAAATTCTATAGCATATTTAAGTAATAATAAAGTATTTATAGAAAAAATCGCGGCTGATTTAGCGGCTATCAAAGAACCTATTCGCAAAGAAATTTTAATTACTGCTCGCAAAGCATTGCGTTTAGTTATTAATGAAAATGGTAAACACCTATTAGCTACTTGGATAAAATCTTATTCAGAAAAAATCCAACCTAAATTTAGTTCACACCTGTTTTCACAATCAAGTAAGAGTGTTTTAGAATCAAAAGAAGTAGCACCAAGCTATAATGAAACTGCAGAAGAAGTAGATGCTCGTTTGGTTTTGCGCGATAACTTTGATGCTATTTTCAATAAATATCCCGAAGCCTTAATTTTTGGGGAAGATGCAGGAAACATTGGCGATGTCAACCAAGGATTAGAAGACATGCAAGAAAAATATGGAGATCTTCGCGTGGCAGATGCTGGCATTCGTGAAGCTACGATAATTGGTCAAGGCATAGGAATGGCCATGAGAGGTCTGCGCCCTATAGCCGAAATTCAATATTTAGATTATTTGTTATACGCTATACAAATCATGAGTGATGACCTAGCCACACTTCAATATAGAACCCTAGGAAGACAAAAAGCTCCTTTAATCATAAGAACTCGTGGACACAGACTGGAAGGAATTTGGCATTCCGGTTCACCTATGGGAATGATTATTAATGCCGTTCGCGGAATCCATGTTTTAGTACCGAGAAACATGACTAAAGCTGCTGGTTTTTATAATACTTTATTAGAATCAGATGAACCCGCTTTAGTAATTGAATGTTTAAATGGCTATCGATTAAAAGAAAAAATGCCTAATAACTTGGGTGAATTTAAAACTCCAATTGGCAGAGTAGAAACTATCAAACAAGGAACAGATATCACCATTGTTTCCTATGGCTCAACACTTAGAATTGTAGCACAAGTTGCCACAGAATTACAGGAAGTTGGTATCGACTGCGAAATTATAGATGCTCAATCGTTATTACCCTTTGACATCAATCAAGACTGTGTAAAAAGCATCATGAAAACTAATCGTTTACTAATAGTTGATGAAGATGTTCCTGGTGGGGCAAGTGCTTACTTATTACAACAAATTATAGACGAACAAAACGGTTATCAATATTTAGATAGCCAACCACAAACCTTAGCTTCTAGAGCACACAGACCAGCTTATGGAACAGATGGTGATTATTTTTCAAAACCTTCCGCCGAAGATATTTTTGAAAAAGTATATGCCATTATGCACGAAGCAAAACCAGATAAATATCCAAGTTTATATTAATACTAAAAAAACTCCATGCAACATATTATTGACAGATTCATAAGCTATGTCACTATCGATACAGAATCAGACCCAAATTCAGATACCACTCCAAGTACTAAAAAACAATTTGATTTAGCCCATAAATTAGTTGAAGAACTCAAGTCTATCGGAATGAGTGAAGTAACAATTGACCAATATGGTTATGTGATGGCAACCTTGCCCTCTAATGTAGCCCATCATGTGCCAACAATCGGATTTGTATCTCACTTTGATACTACACCTGATTTTACTGGCAAAGATGTAAAACCACAAGTGATAGTTAATTATGATGGCGGTGATATTGTTTTAAATAAGAAACAAAATATCATTTTATCTCCTAATTATTTCAAAGATTTATTGCAATATAAAGGACAAACCTTAATCACCACAAACGGTTTGACACTTCTTGGTGCCGATGACAAAGCGGGTATTACCGAAATCATGACAGCTATGGAATTTTTAATTCAAAATCAAGAAATCAAACACGGAAAAATCAGAGTTTGCTTTACACCCGATGAAGAGATTGGTCGAGGCGCCGATTTATTTGATGTAGAAAAATTTGGCGCTGACTGGGCTTATACGATGGACGGCAGTCAAATTGGTGAGTTAGAATATGAAAACTTCAATGCCGCTGGCGTGAAAATTACGTTCAAAGGAAAATCAGTACATCCAGGTTATGCCAAAGGAAAAATGATTAATTCCATGCTTATTGCTAACGATTTTATCAACGAATTGCCAAAAGGAGAAACTCCACAAGAGACCAAAGATTACGAAGGATTTTTTCACGTAACAGGAATTACTGGAAGCATAGAAGAAACAAAAGTAGAGCTTATCATTCGTGACCATGACATGAAAAAATTCATCAAAAGAAAAGAATTTGTTCACAACATCACGAAAAAATTCAATAAGCAATTTAAAAAACAATTTGGCGAAGACATTGTAATTACGGAAATCAAAGATCAGTATTACAATATGAAAGAAAAAGTAGTTCCAGTAATGTTCATAGTTGATTTAGCAGAAAAAGCAATGAAATCTCTTAGCATTAAACCATTAATCAAACCTATTCGTGGCGGAACAGATGGTTGTCGTTTATCTTATATGGGTTTACCGTGTCCTAATATATTTGCTGGCGGTCATAACTTTCACGGAAAATACGAATATGTCCCTGTTGAAAGCATGCAAAAAGCAGTGGAAGTTATTATAAAAATTGCAGAATTAACAGCTGCTACTGATTTTACTAAAATAACTAAAGTTAAAAAGAAAAAATAAAAAAGCTTTAAGACTTTTTAAAAAACTCCAAATCCCAATTATTTAGTTGGAATTTGGAGTTTGTTTTAATTTAGAAAAATTAGTCTTTCTTATTCAAAGCTACTGTCAACTCTAATGAAATAGCCGAACGCTCAATTTTAAGTTTTCCTGACATTGTTTCAATGACAGCTGAAGTTTCAGTTAACTCAGCGATTTTGCCATGAAAACCACTTTTGGTGATAATCTTGTCACCTACTTTTAAAGCAGATTCAAATTCTTTTTCTTGTTTAATCTTCTTTTGTTGTGGTCTAATCATAAAGAAATAGACAACCACAAACATTAATAAAAACGGTAAAAATTGATTTATTTGTCCCATAATGATAAATAATTTAGTCCTTTTCAGGAACTTCGATGTTAGAATTAATATGTAAAACTTTTTTTCCTTCTTTTATATTGCAAAACAACGTAACTGATTTTGTTTGCTTACCAGATTTTCCTGCTGAATTAAACGATACTTTAATTACTCCAGATTCACCAGGCTTTAAGGCATCTTTTGGATACTCAGGCACGGTACAACCACAAGAACCTTTGGCATCTGAAATGAGTAAATCAGCTTGCCCAGTATTCTTAAATTTGAATTCATAAGTCACTTTATCGCCTTGTTTGATCGTTCCAAAATCATGTTCCTGCTTTTCAAAAGAAAGTTCAGGATATTTTCCATTGGCTGACGGAGGAGTTGATTTCGAAATGGTCTCGGTTACAGTAGTATTGGTATCTGATTGGATATCATTTGTTTTTTCTTCTTCTTTTTTACATGAAGTTATCATCAAAAATAGCGATGTAACCCACAATAAAATTAATCTTTTGTTCATATTTATTATTTTACATTAAACCCCTACCTGTTTTTTTAATTTTATCTTCAGCGGTAAACTCTTTTACCAAATTATCCAAAATTCCATTGATAAAAATACTACTTTTCGGAGTTGAATATTCTTTGGCAATCTCTAAATATTCGTTGATAGTAACTTTTACAGGAATTGACGGGAATTTTAAAAACTCACAAATAGCCATTTTTAAGATAATAGTATCTATTTCGGCAATACGGTCTGCATCCCAATTTGGAGTTTTATCAATGTATTTCTTAGCTAATTCAATTTCATTTAAGACTGTTTTTCTGAATAACAAACTCACAAATTCTTTATCTTCCTCGTCTTTATACAATTTAGAAACCCTAAATTCAGACTTTTCAGAAACTTGTTGTAGTTGCTTTTGAATTTGAGTATTCACTAAAGGAATGTCATCAATCCAAGTTAGTTTATGGTCTTCAAGATATTCGTATAATTTTTCATTAGGGGCAATTAATTCCGAAAACATATCAATTACAAATTGTTTATCTTCTTCAAAAGAGCTTGTGGGAATACTTATGTAGTCATCGTATAAGGTACTTTTTTTAACTTCATTAAGTAAAATTAATATATAGTCATCGTTTAAAGACCAATTGTTAATTTTTCTTTTTTCTAAAGCTATATTCAACGAATTGTTGTCTTCTAGTTGCAGAAGAACACTATTGTTAATAAATTTTTTGTTAGGTTTTTTTTCTTCAGCAGTAGCCAAATGCTTTCTGCTGGAAGCTTCAAGAAAAACAATTTCTTTTTTTCTTATTTCTGTTAACGTAGACAACATTAGTAAATACAAATCCTGAATGTTATCAATACTTTGAAGTAGAAATTTTTCTTCCTTTTCTAAGTCATCTGAACTTTTTTGATGCATCGCATAAATAGATTGCATCACCTTAACTCGAATATGTCTTCTGTTTAACACGGATAAGAACTTTTAAAAAATTAACAACGCGAAAGAATTTCTTTCGCGTTGCAAAAATAGTAATATTTTAAAATTGGCTATTATTTATTAGCGTTTTCTTTTTTTCTTTGAGGAATTCTGATTTGAGCAATTTGCATAGCTGCTAGATTTAATCCTGTAATAACTGATTTATACCTCATTCCATGTGAAAGTCGTAAAACATCAGTCAAAGCTTCCCATTCGTTAGCACAATTCCACATTCTCGTTCCACCAAGAGGCTGACCCCATAACTGTGTTATGAATACCTATAATTGCTTTTAAACCTGTATCTTTGTCATTACAAAAAACAATTTGTTCGTGATTGTCAAAAGAAAGTTGGCCAAAAACTGGATCCGTTTTTTTTTAAATCAGTTGGTGTGGAGATTTAAGAGGTCATATCGAAGTATTTTTTTTAAGACTTTTTAAAAAGTTAATTCAAAAATATAATATTATTAAATTAATTTCAACACATTTAGCGATAAAAAGTCGAATTCTACCAAATAAACATGAAAGAACTTCAATATTTAAACAAATATTTTGTCAAATATAAATTCCATTTTTTGTTGGGAATTTTTATCACTATTGTTGCGCAAATATTTTCCCTTTTTACACCTAAGTTAGTCAGTAAATCATTCAAGGCTATTGAAGATTTTCATAAAAATAACTTGAGTAGTGAAATGATTAAAACCGAATTAATTCAAAACATCTTTTGGATAGTTGGCACAACTTTGATTGCTGGAATTTTAACTTTCTTGATGAGACAAACCTTAATTGTAATGTCGCGCCATGTAGAGTTTGATTTAAAAAATGAAGTATTCAAACATTATGAAGTATTAGATCAAAATTTTTATAAACGCAATAGAACTGGCGACTTAATGAACCGTATCAGCGAAGATGTTGGTAAAGTAAGAATGTATGTTGGTCCAGCAGTAATGTATACCATTAATACTTTTATCCGATTTACAGTAGTTATTATTTATATGTATAATGTTTCGCCCAGATTAACATTATACACGCTACTCCCTCTGCCGATTTTATCCTATATCATTTTTAAATTAAGTACAGAAATCAATAAACGCAGTACGACGTTTCAACAATATTTATCAAAAGTTTCCAGTTTTACACAAGAAATATTCTCTGGAATACGCGTGGTAAAAGCCTATGCAATGGAAGAACAATATCAGAATAATTTAGAGAATTTAGCCAAAGAAAGCAAAACCAAGAGTATGAGTTTGGCTGGAGTACAATCTTTGTTTGGACCACTCATGATTGCCTTAATAGGGGTAAGCAATTTGATAGTAATCTATTTTGGCGGTATGATGTATATAAATGGTACTATAAAGAGCATTGGAACTATTGCTGAATTTATCTTATATGTAAACATGCTTACTTGGCCGGTGGCATCAATTGGTTGGGTCTCATCATTAGTTCAAGAAGCAGAAGCATCGCAAAAACGTATCAATGAATTTTTGAAAATAGAACCCGAAATCAAAAATAAAGCAACTGAAAATAGTAATATAACAGGAGAAATTGAATTCAAAAATGTAACTTTTACCTATGATGACACTGAAATAACTGCTCTACAAAATATATCTTTTAAAGTAAAAAAAGGAGAGACATTAGCCATTCTTGGAAAAACAGGTGCAGGTAAATCGAGTATATTATCTTTAATAACAAGATTGTATGACATCAAAGAAGGAAGCATCACCATTGATGGTAAAAGTATAGACGAAGTAAATTTAAATGATTTACGAAACAGCATTGGAATAGTGCCACAAGATGCTTTTCTCTTCTCTGACACTATTAAAAATAACATCAAATTTGGAAAAGAAGATGCTACTGATAATGAAGTATATGAAGCAGCTAAGAAAGCTGTAGTTCATGATAATATTATTCATTTCAATAAACAATATGAAACCATATTAGGAGAAAGAGGTATCACACTTTCAGGTGGACAAAAGCAACGAGTTTCGATAGCTAGAGCGATTATTAAAAATCCTCAGATATTGTTGTTTGATGATTGCCTTTCGGCGGTAGATACTGAAACCGAGGAGCAAATTCTGAATAATCTACTTAATATATCAAAAGACAAAACCACTATAATTGTAAGTCATAGAGTTTCCTCAGCTAAAAATGCTGATAAAATCATCATCATAGACGAAGGACAAATTATTCAAGAAGGTTCTCATAATCAATTAGTAAACCAAGAAGGTTATTATGCTGAATTGTACTTGAAACAACTTTCGGAAAAAGAATTAAATTAAATGTTGTTTGGTAACAAAAATTTTACCATTTTTGAACTGTATAGAAACCTAATTATTGACCGAAAGAATTATGAGAGAAAATGATATGTTAGAAAAAGATGAGATTTTTTCTAAAGTTTTAAGAGCTGGCAGAAGGACCTATTTTTTTGATGTGAGAGCTACCAAAGCTGATGATTATTACATTACTATTACGGAAAGTAAAAAATTTACTGAAGAAGATGGATCGTTTCACTTTAAAAAACACAAAATCTATTTATACAAAGAAGATTTTGCTGAATTTACTGAAATTTTAGACGAAATGACCACTTATGTTTTAAACCATAAAGGCGAAGAAGTGATTTCAGAAAGACATCAAAAAGATTTCAAAAAAGAATTTACCTCAGAAACAGAAAATTCGGAGTCTGCAAAAATTGATAAAAGTTTTACCGATATTGATTTTGACGATATTTAATAAACTATGAATTTTTTCGTAAAATATAAATTGCAAATAAACATTGTGCTTTTAATTTTTTGGATGTTTATAATCTATGATAATTATACATCTGTTGAATTTAAACTAATAAAAATAGCATTACCAATAGCATTCATCATACTCACCTTTTTCAATATTTATAAAGCTATTAAAGAAAGAAAATCCAGAAATTAATTTCTGGATTTTCTTTTAAACAAACCTCAACAATGTTTTTTTATTACTTCATTGTAAGATAATTATAAATTTTTTGCCCTTCTATATCAGATAAATTTGCTTTCTTTTGCATTCTATTTACAATTGGTTTCCAATCTTGTGCGTTAAAATCTTGTGGAGAATAAAGCTGATGACATCTGGCACAATTATTTTCATAAAGTGACTTGCCTTCGGCTAATTCAGAAGTCATCGGAGTTAGGTTAGCATCTTCTTTTTTTACTTCGGAAGTTGGCACAGTTGATTTGGATGCACAAGAATAAACGATGTTGGCTAAAACTATAAAAGCCATTACTTTATATTTCATACTTTTTGTTTATTGGGTTGAGTAAATATAAAAATAATCCCAATAGAAATCTATTAGGATTATAAGTTTTATAAAATTTTAAATTATGATTATTTCTTTTAAATAAGATTATTTCACGTCCATTAATTCTACATCAAAAATCAAAGTAGCATCTGGTGGAATTACACCGCCAGCTCCACTTGAACCATATCCTAAATAGGAAGGAATAACAAAACGAGCTTTATCACCAACTTTTAGTAAAGCAATGCCTTCATCCCAACCTTCAATCACTTGTCCTTGACCTAATTTGAATTCGATAGGTTTTTTGCGAGGATAAGAACTATCAAAAACTTTTCCGTTTTCTAACGAACCTTCGTAATGAACTGAAACCGTTTTACCGCTTTCTGCTTGTTTTCCTGAACCTATCTGTATCATTTTGTAACGCAAACCGCTTTCTGTTTTATCAAAACCAGCGGCTAATTTTTCCATAGCTGCTTCAGATTCTTTTTTTGCTTCTTCAATTCTTTTAGCTCTTGAACCTTCAAAAGTTCTAAATGCTTCAATAGCATTCCACTTTTGAGCTTCATCTCCTACTCTAACAATTTCTATAATATCAATCAAATCGCCTTGCGCAATAGCATCAACAACATCTTGTCCTTCAACAACATTACCAAAAACAGTGTGCTTTCCGTCCAACCAAGTAGTTGGCACATGCGTAATAAAAAACTGTGAACCATTGCTACCCGGACCTGAATTTGCCATTGACAAAACACCAGGTTTATCGTGTTTTAATGAAGGATGAAATTCATCATCAAAATTATATCCTGGACCACCAGTTCCAATGCCTAGAGGACAACCACCTTGAACCATAAAATCGGGTATTACCCTGTGAAATTTTAAACCGTCATAGTAAGGCTTTCCCATTGGTTTTGCTGAATTTTCTAATTGCCCTTCTGCTAAAGCAACAAAGTTCCCAACTGTTCCAGGTGTTAAATCATGTGTTAATTTTACTAAAATACTACCTTTAGTGGTGTTGAATTTAGCGTATATTCCGTTTTCCATAACTATTATTTTAAAATTTTATGCAAAATTACAATTAAAATACAGAATCTAAAAATTAGAAAAGTTTTAAACTTATTATCTTTGCCAAATGCGAATAGATATCATCACCATATTACCCGAATTAATGAAAAGCCCTTTCGAAGCATCTATCATGAAAAGAGCTATTGAAAAAGGATTGGTGGAAGTCCATTTTCATAATTTGAGAGATTTTACGACTAATAAGCAGAAATCGGTTGATGATTATCCGTTTGGTGGCGGTGCTGGAATGGTCATGAACATTCAACCCATAGATGATTGTATTGCCCATTTGAAAAGTCAAAGAAACTACGACGAGATAATCTACATGTCGCCTGATGGGGAAACTTTGAACCAAAAGATGGCAAATTCCATGTCGATGCTAGAAAACGTAATCATTCTGTGCGGACATTATAAAGGAGTTGACCAGCGTGTTCGTGACCATTTTATTACCAAAGAAATTTCAATTGGAGATTATGTACTTTCTGGTGGAGAAATTGGTGCCATTGTTTTTTGCGATGCTATTATTAGATTAATCCCAGGAGTGCTAAGTGATGAAACCTCGGCATTGACAGATAGTTTTCAAGACAATTTACTTTCTGGACCAATATATACAAGACCCGCAGATTATAAAGGCTGGAAGGTACCCGAAGTTTTAACTAGTGGTCATTTTGCTAAAATAGACAAATGGAGAGAAGACATGGCTTATGAACACACTAAAAACCGGAGACCTGATTTACTTGATAACGGATAATTAACAATTAACAATTGATAATGAGGCTTTTAACAAATTAAAAAAATATCAACTATTAATTGTTAATTATCAATTCTTTTCTATATTTGCACCCACATTTGACTAACCTCTGGCGAAAACCGTGAATGTTGCTCAGATTTAAACCATAATTAGCATTAAAAATGGCAAATTTAGTAGATTTCGTTAATAACGAATTATCAACAAAAAAAGATTTCCCTATTTTCGGAGCCGGTGATACTATCACTGTTTATTACGAAATTAAAGAGGGTGAAAAAACAAGAACCCAGTTTTTCAAAGGAGTTGTTATCCAAAGAAAAGGTACTGGATTGACAGAAACTTTTACAATTCGCAAAATGTCAGGTGCAGTTGGAGTAGAACGTATTTTCCCTGTTAACATGCCAGCTTTACAAAAAGTAGAAGTTAACCAAAGAGGTAAAGTTAGAAGAGCTCGTATCTACTACTTTAGAGAACTTACTGGTAAAAAAGCAAAAATCAAAGAAAGAAGAAGATAATTCAATACTTTCTAATCATAAAAAGTCTCGTATATCGAGACTTTTTTTTATATCAAAAACAGATTAAAATTATGAATTTCTCATTATTTAAACTTAAAAATAATAAATCTATAATTCAATCGTTTTAGCAAATGATATAAATGAAACTTCTATCTTATTAATTATATTTGCAATCGTTAATTTTTAAAAAAATAAACTAAAACAAATGACAAAAATTAAAGTAGCCAATCCAATAGTAGAATTGGATGGCGATGAAATGACACGAATTATTTGGAGCTTTATTAAAGAACAATTAATACTCCCATACCTTGATTTAGATATAAAATATTACGATTTAGGTATAGAACATAGAGATGCTACCAAAGACCAAGTTACAATTGACTCAGCTGAAGCCATCAAAAAATATAATGTTGGTATCAAATGTGCTACCATTACTCCAGACGAAGAACGCGTTAAAGAATTTAACCTTTCTGAAATGTGGAAATCTCCAAACGGAACCATCCGCAACATAGTTGGCGGAACAGTATTCCGTGAACCCATTATTATGAGTAACGTTCCTCGTTATGTACAAGGTTGGACAAAACCAATTGTTATTGGTCGTCATGCTTTTGGAGATCAATATAAAGCAACTGATAAAGTAATCAAAGGAAAAGGAACATTAACCATGAGTTTTACTAATGAAGCAGGTGAAACTACTACTTGGAATGTTTATGATTTTAAAGGCGATGGTGTAGCTATGTCAATGTATAATACAGACGAAAGCATCTACGGATTTGCACATTCTTCTTTCCAAATGGCTTTAACAAAAAAATGGCCTTTATATCTTTCCACCAAAAACACCATTTTGAAAGCCTATGACGGAAGATTTAAAGATATTTTTGAAGAAGTATACCAACAAGATTACAAAACCGAATTTGATAAAGAAGGAATTACATATGAACACCGATTAATTGATGATATGGTCGCTTCTTGCATGAAATGGAATGGTGGATTTGTTTGGGCATGTAAAAACTATGATGGTGATGTACAATCAGATACCGTAGCTCAAGGATTTGGTTCTTTAGGATTAATGACTTCTGTGCTAGTAACTCCAGATGGAAAAACGGTTGAAGCGGAAGCAGCTCACGGAACCGTAACTAGACACTACAGAGAACACCAAAAAGGAAGAAAAACTTCAACCAATCCAATAGCATCTATATTTGCATGGACACGTGGATTGGAGCACCGAGGAAAATTAGATAATAACCAAGAACTAATCGATTTCTGTCATGCATTGGAAACTGTTTGTATTGAAACCGTTGAAGCTGGTCAAATGACAAAAGACTTAGCGATGTTAGTAAAACCAGATGGTTTAACAGATACTGATTATTTATCTACTGAAGATTTTCTTCAGGCTTTGAAAACCAATTTAGACAAAAAATTATCTTAGTTTCAAATTATATATTATTTAAAAAAGCGATCATTGGTCGCTTTTTTTATTCCTTTTCTTCAATTCCTTTAATTTTCCTAATTTTAACAATGGCTTTATAATTTGTATTCAGCGTCCATTGTTGATTAGTGACTAACTTTTCATTACCATCAAAAAAAGCAAACTGTCCAGTATTTGGAAATAATTCTCCTGTATTTAAAGCTTCAATTTGAATGGTATTTAATCCTTCTTTTAAAACTAAATGATACATTTTAAAACCAGATTCTAAATCAATAATTGGAATAACAACACTATCATTTAACCAAATGCTGACTTTGTCACCATCAATAGCGCCAAAATCTCTACAAGACACATTCAATTTAAATGTAGTAATAATAAACTCTCCCAAAAACATATCGCTGTTGACCATTTCCTGCGTTAGTCCTTCGCGCTTCATTTGATCATTCATTTTCTGAGTGTATGCTGAAGCAGGACTTTCAAATTTTTCTTTCTCCATGATACTTTTCTCTTCTTCAGGTTTTTTTTTGATTAGAGAAACGCTTTCTAACAATTTATCTTTTTTGTCAAAAATACTTGGATAGGTAATTGATTTTGAAGAAGTAGGGGTAACTTGCCCTGAACTATTTGAAACTGGTGCAATGTTTATAGTTTTCTTGGGCAACTCAAACTGAGAAAACCCTTTTGTAGAAAAAAGTAATAAGAAAAAGTAAAAACTATATTTTTTCATGGGTAACCAATAATCATTTTGTAAAAGTATTTAAAAACCTATTATATTATAATTCTAATTAACCTAAGCTTAACATAAAATTATAGTAACATTTCAGTACTTTGTGCGTCAAAATTGCAATAAACAAAACAACAAATTATATGCCTAAAAAAATTATTCTTTTATCATTTTTTATTCTAGGAACAATAAGTTCTTTTGCTCAAGAAAAATTCACAATTAGCGGAGTCATTTCAGACTCAAAAACAAACGAAACGCTTATAGGTGTCAATATTTATATTCCCGAAAAAAAAGCAACTATTACAACCAATGAATACGGGTTTTATTCTTTAACCGTGCCAAAAGGAACTTATGAAATCCAAATAAGCTATGTGGGTTATGAAACCCTTGAAGAAACAATTTCTTTAGAAAGAGATAGTAAGAAAAATTTCAATTTAACAGAAACTGGTCAAGCCTTAGATGAAGTAGTCATTAACACCGAAAAAACAGCCACTAATATTCGCAAACCTGAAATGAGTGTCCATAAGCTTTCCACAGCAACTATCAAAAAAATTCCAGTGGTACTTGGCGAAGTGGATATTATTAGAGCATTATTAACGTTACCTGGTGTTACCAATGCTGGCGAAGGACAATCTGGCTTTAATGTGCGTGGTGGAGGTGCCGACCAAAACTTAATTTTATTAGACGAAGCTACTATTTTTAATTCATCACACCTTTTTGGGTTCTTTTCCGTTTTTAATCCTGATGCTATAAAAGATTTAAAATTGTATAAAGGTGGCATTCCCTCTCGCTATGGCGGAAGAATTTCTTCTGTGTTAGATATTTATCAAAAAGATGGCAATAGCAACAAATTCAGTATGAATGGTGGTATTGGCTTAATTTCTAGTAGACTACTTGCTGAAGGCCCAATTGTAAAAGATAAATTATCTTTTCTTTTTGCTGGAAGAGGTTCTTATGCGCATCTGTTTTTAAAACTTTCGGACAATCCTAACTCCGCTTATTTCTATGATCTGAATACCAAATTGAATTATAAACTCAATTCAAATAATAATTTATTTCTTTCAGGATATTTTGGAAGAGATGTTTTTAATATCAATAATAACTTCATAAATACCTACGGAAATGCAACTTTAAATTTGCGTTGGAATCATTTATTTTCGGATAAATTATTTTCTAATCTATCAGCAATTTATAGTGATTACTATTATGGATTAGATTTAGATTTAATTGGTTTCCTTTGGAATTCTGGCATCAAAAATTATAATATCAAATATGATTTCAAGTATTATGTTACAGATAAAGTAAAATTAAACTATGGTGTAAGTGGTATTTATTATGACTTCAACCCAGGTACTATCGAGCCTTCAAATTCTGAATCAGGAATAAATTACAAACAATTAGAAAAAAAATATGCTTTTGAACCATCTGTATATCTTGAAGCGGAACAAAAAATATCCAACAAGTTATCACTCTCCTATGGTTTAAGATTTAGTAGGTTTTATCGTTTAGGAAGTTCGACCGTAAATTTATATGAGAACAATCAACCTGTATTATTCAATCAAGAATTACAGATTTATGAAAAAGCTACACCAATTGACACCCAATTCTATGACAAAAATAAAGTTATAGAGAGTTTTAACAATTTAGAACCTCGTTTTGCTGCTTCCTATCAATTAAATGATAACACATCCATAAAAGGAAGCTATAACAGAATGACTCAGTATTTACAATTGATTTCAAACACAGCTTCGCCAACACCCTTGGATATTTGGACACCAAGTGATCAGTACATCAAACCTCAAATTGCTGATCAAGTCGCATTAGGTTATTTTAGAAATTTTAAAGAGGATAACTATTCTCTAGAAGTGGAAACGTATTTCAAAAAAGTAAAAAACAGAATTGACTACATTGATGGCGCTGATTTAATTGCTAATGAAGCTATAGAACAAGCAATCTTGAATGGTGAAATGAGATCCTATGGAATTGAATTCTTGTTGAGAAAAAATTCAGGTAATCTCAATGGATGGATATCCTATACTTTATCAAAATCAGAACAAAAAACTCCAGGAAGAAATGCCAACGAACCAGGAATAAACAATGGAAAATGGTACCGTTCAGGTTATGACAAACTCCATAATCTATCGGTAACTAGTTCCTATAACTATAATCCCAAATGGACTTTTGGAGCCAATTTTGTGCTACAAACGGGCCAACCTGTCACCTTTCCAAATGGACAATATGAATACCAAGGAATTACCATTCCTACCTATGGTCTAAGAAATGAAGATAGATTACCAACTTATCATCACCTAGATATTTCAGCTACTTATACACCAAAACCAACTAAGAAAAATGGCTGGCAAAGTGAATGGGTTTTCTCTATTTATAATTTATATGGAAGAAAAAATGCTGCTTCCATATCGTTCAGACAAAATGCGGATACAGGTGCCAATGAAGCCATAAGATTATCCATCTTCGGAATAGTTCCAGGTGTTAGTTATAACTTTAAATTTTAATATCATGAAAATCTATAAATTCACAATCCTTTTTCTTTTGACTGCACTATTAACAAGTTGCGAAGATGTCATAAAAGTAGATTTAGAAACAGCAGCACCAAGATTGGTCATTGATGGGTCTATTCAATGGCAAAAAGGAACTTTGGGCAACGAACAACAAATAAAATTATCAACCACAACTGGTTTTTATGATAGTACAATTCCAACAGTTTCTGGCGCTAGTGTATTAGTAACCAATAGTGATAATGTGGTTTTTAATTTCATTGAAACTACACCAAACACAGGTGTTTACAACTGCTCAACATTTGTCCCAGAATTAGATGAAACTTATGTCTTAACCGTTATTCTAAACGGACAAACCTATACAGCCACTGAAACTTTAAAAAGTGTAAGTCCAATTACCACTATTGAACAAAAAAATAATGGCGGATTAGGTAATGATATTGAAATCAAATCATTTTTTGATGATCCAGCCAACATAGAAAACTATTATATGTTCAGATACAAATCAAATATTGCTGTAATACCAACTTTTGAAGTTGATGATGATGAACTTGGCGATGGAAACCAAAATTTTGGATTGTATATGAATGAAGACATAGGCACTGGTGACCAACTAGACATTACAATTTATGGCATTTCAAAACGATATTATGAGTATATGAATAAATTATTACTAATTTCTGTTGGAAGCAATGGTCCATTTTCAACTCCACCGGCTACAATTCGAGGGAATATCATCAATGAAACCAATGCTGATAATTATGCCTTGGGCTATTTCAATCTTTCTGAAACTGATGTAAAGAATTATGTAATTCAATAATTGAAAAGTAGTATTTTTGATAACTTTTTGTAAGTCAGAAGTTGAAAGTTGTCTCAACTAAATATTGTTTACACAAAATCTGAAATCTAAAATCTGAAATCTCATGTCATCACATCATATCGTTCGCGACGACCAAGAACCCGCATTGATTATTGCCAATGGTGAAATGTGTAGTTCCGAATTATTAGGACAACTGCTAGAATGGTCACCACTAATTATTGTTTTAGACTCAGCTATTGAACGTGTTTTGGAATTGGGCATTAAAGTAGATGTTTTATTAGGCGATTTTGACAGAGGTTTTGATGCCAAGTATTACAAAGAAAAACAATATCCCATTGAGATTGTTCATGCGCCAAACCAAGACAAAACCGATTTAGAAAAGGCATTTGATTATTTAATAGAAAAAGGACACAAAGCCGCCAATGTTATTTGGGCAACTGGCAAACGTGCAGACCACACCATTACGAACCTGACCAATATCGTAGCGTATAGAAATACTTTAAAAATAGTTATCCTTGATGACCATTCCAAAGTATTTTTAGTGCAAAATTCTTTTGAAAAATGGTATACTGCCAATACGATACTTTCGCTAATTCCTATTGGAAAAGTTTCGGGTATAACGACCAAAAATCTTTTGTATGCTTTGAATAATGAAGCCCTTACTATTGGTTATCGCACAGGAAGTAGCAATCATGTTATTGAAGACGGAATGGTTTCGATTAGTCACACTGATGGTGATTTGTTGTTAATGGAATGCTGGGATTAAATTGAAGTTGGAGGTACGAAGTTGGAAGTACGAAATTAGCAGTAGAAAATAACGAATGAAAAAAACTCAACAAGTAATAGAAAAAACAGGACCACACCCTAGAAATCCACATCGGTTTCGATATGATTTTGAACTGTTGCTAAACAATTGCCCCGAATTAAAAAACTTTGTTTATGCCAACGAACACCGTTCAGTGGCTTCGGAAGTAACAATTGATTTCAGTAATCCAGATGCTGTAAAAGCTTTAAACAATGCATTATTGATTACCTATTACGACATTCAAAACTGGGATATTCCTTCAAATTATCTTTGTCCGCCAATTCCCGGTAGAGCCGATTACATTCATTATATAGCCGATTTATTAGCCAATTCTAATAATGATATTATTCCAGAAGGAGAACAAGTTGTAGGGTTAGATATTGGTATTGGTGCCAATTGTATTTATCCTATTATTGGAAATAATGCGTATGGATGGAGTTTTGTAGGTGCCGATATTGATGAAGACGCGCTTCAAAATTGTAAAAAAATCATTGCTCACAATCCTAAACTAATTGACGTTATCAGTTTGCAGTTGCAAGTAGAGCCACGATATATATTCAAGAATATTATTCTTCCCGAAGACAGATTTGCTTTTACCATTTGCAATCCACCATTTCATTCCTCAGCGGAAGCAGCTGCCAAAAGCGCTCTGCGAAAAGTGAATACGTTAGAAAATAAGAAATCGGAAAAGCCTATTTTAAACTTTGGTGGGCAACAAACCGAACTGTGGTGCAAAGGGGGCGAATTGGGTTTCATAACCCAAATGATTTATGAAAGTGCCAAATATCCTATGCAGTGTTTGTGGTTTACGACTTTGGTTTCCAAAAAAGACAATTTGAAAAGCATCTATAAAATTTTAGGGAAGGTTAGTGCAGTAGCAATAAAAACCATCGACATGGCACAAGGGCAGAAAATAAGTCGCATTATAGCTTGGACTTTTTTAAGTGAAACCCAACAAAAGGATTGGAAGTTTTAAGCAGAAAGTTACTGAGTTTTTGAGTCGCTAAGTAGCTGAGAAAAGATCTTTAAATTTGAGACAAAGCATTTCTATTCCTAAAACGACTAACTTTGTAAAAATACAAACTCAGTTACTCAGCAACTAAGTTACATAGTCACTTCATAAAAAATGAAATTCCAAGTCGTATCCGAATACAAACCCACTGGTGATCAACCGCAAGCTATTGAGAAATTAGCCAAAGGCATTATTGATGGCGATAAATACCAAACTTTGCTTGGCGTTACTGGCTCGGGGAAAACATTTACCGTGGCCAATGTTATCGAAGAAGTGCAAAAACCAACTTTGGTTCTAGCACACAACAAAACCTTAGCAGCGCAATTGTATTCGGAATTCAAACAGTTTTTTCCCAATAATTCGGTGCAGTATTTTGTATCTTATTACGATTATTATCAGCCCGAGGCCTATATTCCTGTTACCGGAGTTTTTATAGAAAAAGATTTATCCATCAATGAAGAATTAGAGAAACTCCGTTTGAGCACCACCTCTGCCCTGCTTTCGGGACGCAGAGATGTATTGGTTGTTGCTTCTGTTTCGTGTTTGTATGGTATTGGAAATCCAGTAGAATTTCAAAAGAATGTGGTTTCCATTGAAAAAAACCAAGTCATTTCGCGCACCAAATTACTTCATAAATTAGTACAAAGTTTATATTCTAGAACTGAGGCCGAGTTTACTCCGGGAAATTTCAGAATTAAAGGCGATACAGTAGAAATATTTCCGAGTTATGCTGATGAACCTTTCCGGGTGCATTTCTTTGGCGATGAAATTGAAGAAATAGAAGCCTTTGACCCCAAGACTTCGAAAGTATTTGAGCGCTACGAAAAACTGAATATTTATCCCGCCAATATGTTTGTGACTTCTCCCGATGTGTTGCAAGCCGCGATATGGGATATCCAACAAGACTTAGTAAAACAAGTAGATTATTTCAAGGAAATTGGGAAACATCTGGAAGCCAAACGACTGGAAGAACGCACCAATTTTGACCTCGAAATGATACGCGAATTGGGGTATTGTTCTGGGATTGAAAACTACTCACGGTATTTAGACAGGCGATTGCCTGGCACAAGACCTTTCTGTTTGCTTGATTATTTTCCAGATGATTTCTTGATGGTGGTGGATGAAAGTCACGTAACGATTTCACAAGTACATGCCATGTATGGTGGCGATAGAAGCCGCAAAGAGAATTTGGTAGACTATGGTTTCCGCCTGCCTGCTGCAATGGACAACCGTCCGTTGAAATTTGAGGAATTTGAAAGCATGCAAAACCAAGTGATTTATGTATCTGCCACGCCAGCCGATTATGAATTGCAAAAATCAGAAGGGATTTATGTAGAACAAGTCATTCGCCCAACGGGTTTGCTTGACCCAATTATAGAAGTGCGACCGAGTTTGAACCAAATAGACGATTTGATAGAAGAAATTCAGTTGCGATGTGAAGCCGATGAACGCGTTCTAGTCACTACTTTAACCAAAAGAATGGCAGAAGAACTGACCAAATATTTAACCAAAGTTGCCATCCGTTGTCGTTACATTCACTCGGATGTGGATACTTTGGAACGGGTGGAAATCATGCAGGATTTGCGCAAAGGCTTGTTTGACGTACTAATTGGTGTGAATTTGTTACGTGAAGGTTTGGACTTGCCAGAAGTATCATTAGTAGCCATACTCGATGCTGATAAAGAAGGTTTCTTGCGTAGCCATCGATCGTTGACACAAACAGTAGGTCGTGCCGCACGAAATGTGAATGGAAAAGCGATTTTATATGCCGACAAAATTACCAACAGCATGCAAAAAACGATGGATGAAACCACCTACCGTCGCGAGAAACAAGTTGCCTACAACACTTTGCACGGTGTAGAACCAAAAGCCTTGAACAAAAGTCTCGGCAACGCTTTGAGTAACAACTCGGTTTCTACCCAATATTTTGAAGATAAAATTGCCAAAGCTGCCGAACCCGAAAGCTTGTATTTATCCAAACCCGAGATTGAAAAGAAAATCCGTGAAGCGCGCAAGGCGATGGAAAAAGCGGCCAAAGATTTGGACTTTATGCAAGCCGCAAAATACCGGGATGAAATCAAAGCGTTTCAGGACAGGATGTAAATTGATGCTAGCATATTCCCTTTATCTTTCTAGTATCCTCCCTTTATATTAGCTGTTGCTATTCTTTTATATACTTCTTTTTTTAATGGTTTTTGGTCCAAAAAAAGACGGGTTGCAATTCTTGCGCAAGAAGAAAAAATTGTTGTACAAGAAAAAAAAATTGTTGCGTAACACTGAGTGCCTTGTTGCGCAAGAACTATTAAATTGTTGCCCAACAAATGATTCAATTATACGCAAGAAATTGACTTAGACCAAAAATGGTACTAAAATCAAACCCAAATGGCAAGATAGCTTAGAGAAACTGATACACTTTTTTTTATAAATTATCCAACGGACTTATAATCTTTCTTTTAGAAACATCTGTTAAGTGAGTGTAAATCATAGTTGTTTTAATGGAGTTGTGTCCCAATAGTTCCTGTACAAATCGAACATCTGTACCTTGCTCAATCAGATGAGTTGCAAAACTGTGACGTAATGAATGTACTGAGGCATTCTTTTTTATTTTTGCTTTTATTAAAGCATTTTTGAGTATTTGCTGAACAGAACGAACAGCATATTGACCTCCAGACTGTCCTTCAAAAAGAAATTCTTTTGGCTTGTATTCTAAAAAATAATCTCTCAGTAAAACTAGCAATTTAGGAGATAACATAATTGTTCTGTCTTTCTTCCCTTTGGATTGTTTAATACTTATTAGCATTGTAGAAGAATTGATGTCATTAATTTTTAATGCAACTACCTCTGAAACTCTCAATCCAGCTGAATAGCATGTGCTTAAAATGGCACGATGTTTTAAATTTTCTGTACAGTCAATAATTTTTTTTACTTCTTCCTGAGTTAGTACTATTGGAATTTTATGTTCAACCCTATCTGGATAGAGATAGTTTAAATCTACTCGTTGTTGTAATACTCCTGCATAATAAAATTTTATAGCTGCCACTAGCTGTTTTTGGTAGGATTGAGAGATACCATATACTGTTACTTGTTCATTTATAAACTCTTCTATTTTCTTTAATGATAAAATATCAACATCCTGTTCACTGAAATAATTGAAAAATTGACGCAATGCACCAGCATAAGTCTTGATGCTTGCAGGACTATATCTTTTTATTTCTAAAAGCCTGATAAACAATTCTATTTTTTTATCCATTGCAAAATAGTATTAAAAAAAGTGAAGTTATACGCAATGTAGTAAAAACATTCGTAAAAAAGTACTCTTTTGATTGAATTTACGCAATTTACTTGTAAGATACTTTGGAATTTCGTTAATTTGGGTGTTAGCAGCAAGCTTATTTCCAAAAATGAAAAAATAGAATTAAAAAAAGTCTTAATTTAGTCAATGAGAACAGAAGAAATAAAGGAAAAATTTGAAACAGAATTAAAATGGAGCAGT
>CALPPS020000013.1 GCA_943325515.2 Flavobacterium psychrophilum | reverse complement strand
GTTGTCTGTTATCAGTTGTCTGTTATCAGTTGTCTGTTATCAGTTGTCTGTTATCAGTTGTCTGTTATCAGTTGTCTGTTATCAGTTGTCTGTTATCAGTTGTCTGTTATCAGTTGTCTGTCGCAAAAATAGTTAAAAACAGGTAACTGATAACAGATAACCGACAACAAAGATTATTTATCTGACAAAATTACTGGTGCGCTCCCTTTTCCCATAAAAATAACTTTGGCATTAGGAGATGTAGCAATTTCTTTTTGAGCTTTTATTTGTTCGTATTGCAATTGTTTATCAGTCAAACCAGTAGATATAATTCTTTGATAATCAGCAATACCTTGAGCTTCTACTCTTTTACGTTCCGCTTCTTGTTTTTCTTTTTGCAACACGAAAGTCATTTTTTGAGCATCTTGTTCGGCATTGATTTTACTTTCAATAGATGCTTTTACAGAAGTTGGTAAATTAATATTTCTTATTAAAAGTTGCTCTAAAACTAAGCCTCTTTTTTTGAAATCATCTTCAATTGATTTAAAAATCCTTTGTTGAAACTCACCTCTTCTAGTAGAATATAATGCCACTGCATCATAATAAACAGCATTATCACGAATACGTGTTCGAGTTACAGGACGAACAATTTTATCGGTATAGTCTTCACCAATTCCTTTTAGAATTTTCGGAGCATCGTTTGGAACTACTCTATATAAAACTGTTAAATCTATGACCACTTCCAAACCATCATTAGACAAAACTCTGATTGCATCATCACCTTCCTTTTCTCCTTCGTCATGTATGGCAGACATAGTGTAATTTTGGGTTTTAACATCAAAAATGGTTATATCCAAAAGTGGATTTACTACATGCAAACCACTTTCTAAAACATCTGGCTCTACATTTCCATAAAGGGATTTTACACCTACTTTACCAGCATCTATTTGCTTAAAAGTGGATGATAATAATCCTAATAGAATAACAACAAAACCAAATATTCTAAAAAAATTGGCAAATTTTGAAAGCTGACTCTCGTTTGTTTTGAGTGTAAAGCTGATAATAATTAAGATAAAACCAATAATTAGTGAAAGTATCATTTTAGTAATTTTTTAAATTATACAGTTATTATACGTAATACTTATTGGGAAGTTACAAATTATCTACTGCTTTTTCTAAAACTAATTTTTTAGTTAAATAATGAAATCGAATAAATAAAAAAAGTGCTGCAACTGAAAGTCCGGCAAATAATCCAATCCAAACGCCAATAGCTTTCAAAGAAGTATATTCTCCTAGATAAAATGAAATAGGAAAACCAACAACCCAATAGGCCACAAAAGTAATATACATTGGAATTTTTACATCTTGCAAACCGCGAAGAGCACCGAGTACGACCACCTGAATTCCATCTGAAATTTGAAAAACTGCAGCAACTAATAGTAATTTTGAAGCAATTATGACTACCTCTTTATTGTCTAATAATTGAGATTGGTTTTCCATATTCAGAAACATATAAGGTAAAACTTGATGCAGTGCCACAAATAGAAATGCAAATACAATCTCTAAAATAATAGCTAACAAAAAGATAGATCGTGCTACTATAATTAATTGTTTATAATCATTCAGACCTTTTTGATGACTAATTCTAATCATAGAAACTACGCTCAAACCCATAGCAACCATAAAAGTCATAGATGCTAAACTCAAGGCAATTTGATTTGCTGCCTGACTGGTTTTACCAATATTACCACAAAGCCAAATTGCAGCTGTAAATAATACAACCTCAAAAAGCATTTGTAAAGCTGAAGGAAAACCTAAATCAATAATTTTTTTTAAGGTTGATTTTTTGATTTCATCAAAACTAAAATCTTTAAAATATTCTTTAAGTTGCTCTTTTCGAGATAAAAAGATATGCATAAAAGTAACCATTGCTATTCTGGAAATAACTGTTCCTAAACCTGCACCAAGAATTCCCATCTTTGGAAATATCCAAAAGCCATATATCAAACAATAGTTGATGATTACATGCACAATATTTGCCATTATAATAGCATACATAGAAACTTTTGTCATGGAAAGTCCGTCCGCAAATTGCTTATATCCTTGATAAATTATTAATGGCACCAATGAAAAAGCAACCCAATCTAAATAAGGCATTGCTAATGTAATTACTTCTTTAGGTTGATGTAATAACCCCATAATTGGCTTAGCTAAAACAACTAATCCAAAAAGTAAAATTCCTAAAATAGTACATAAAAATAATCCGTGATGAAACGCAGAACGAATTTTTGAAATGTCATTTTCGGCATTAGCCTCAGCCACGATAGGTGTAATGGCGGTTGAGAATCCAATTCCTAGAGACATGGCTATAAAAATCAAACTGTTTCCCAATGATACTGCAGCCAATTCTGTCGAACCCAGTTTGCCAACCATAATATTATCTACAATACCAATTAGCGTATGACCAAGCATTCCAAGAATAACTGGATAAGCTAATCGTAAGTTATAGGAGAACTCTTTTGTGTATTGAGATAGATTCATTTTAATAAAATTATTTGCAAAAATAGCCTATTAAACTTAAAAATATGTCCATAAACAATTCTTAAAACAACAAAAATAAATATATTTGAAAAAAATTATAATTCAAAAAACAATAGAAAATGAAAAAATATTTACTCTTAATTTCAATTTTAGCTACATCCTTCACATTTGCTCAAAATATTTTTCAAGATAATTTTGGAAGTTATACCACAGGTGTAAATTTAAGTGGTCAAGGAACTTGGACTAACAACTCCTCTTTAGCAGGTGGTTTAGGAACTTGCGCGGGTGCTATATGTTCTAATGCTAAGGTTGTTTCTCAAAATATAGGAGCAAGTGGTTATGGCACTTCAACAAAAGCTTTTAGTTTAACTCCTGATACTGATGGTTGTGGTTCTGCATTTACACCATTTACAACAAATGGAGATTTATATATTGGAATGGTTATTAATATTACTAATGCTCAATCAACTCCTAATGACTTTTTCCGTATTATGAGTGGAGGTAATTTAACAACTACTTTCCGCATGTTAGTTCAACCTACGGGTGGTACGACTTATAGTATTGGAATTAGAAAAGGTGATACTGCAAATCCAACAGTTTACACTACCAATTCATATAACTATGGAACTGATTATTTGTTAATTTTCAAATATACTCAAGCTGCAGGAACAAATGATGATACTATAACTTTATTTGCTAATGCAAACTATGGATCAGGAGAATCAGGAAATACAGCATCAGCAACTAATTCTGCTGGGCTAGACCAATCGGGTAATATTGACAGAATGTGTTTTAGACAAAATGCGGGTCCAGCAGGAATGCCAACAGGAAAAGTAGGTCTTGTTAGTGTTTCATCAACATGGGCTGGTTTAAGTTTCAACCTATCGAATAGTGAATTCAATAAAAACACTTTTTCAATTTCTAGCAATGAAGTAAATAAAGGAGTTTTATCTATTAAATCAAATTTAACTTTAGAAAATGCAACTTTAAACATTTATGATATTCAAGGAAGAAAAGTGGAAACTAAAATCATTTCATTGCAAGAAACAGTAAATGACATAGCTATAAATCCAATAAGAAATGCTGGAGTTTACATAGTAGAAATTTTTTATGAAAACAATCAACATTATACTCAGAAAATTTTAGTACAATAATTTTAATTAATTAATAGAAGAACACTACGTTTTCTAGTTATAAAAATATAGATTATTTAACCGTTAATTTAGAATTACTATTTTTCAATATCTCTAAGACTTTCCATCTTTTTGTGCCCCAAGAATCCTTTGATATCTTCAAAATGTTCTTTTACTCGTTTGTGTCCAAATTCAAAAACTTTGGTTGCTAGTCCATCAAGGAAATCTCTATCATGCGAAACCAAAATTAATGTACCATCAAAATCACGTAAAGCATCTTTGATAATATCTTTGGTTTTCATATCCAAGTGATTTGATGGCTCATCTAGAATCAACAAATTGACTGGTTCTAATAAAAGTTTTATCATAGCCAATCGGGTTTTTTCGCCACCAGAAAGTACTTTTACTTTTTTAGTAATATCATCGCCTTGAAACATGAATGCACCCAAAATATCTTTAATTTTTGTTCGTACCTCCCCCACTGCAATATCATCTATAGTTGAAAATATAGTTTTATTTTCATCTAATAATGAAGCTTGGTTTTGAGCGAAGTAACCAATTTGTGCATTATGACCCACTTCAACAGAACCACTGTTGATTTCAATTTCTTTCATGATGGCTTTAATCATCGTTGATTTTCCTTCGCCATTTTTACCTACAAAAGCAACTTTATCACCACGTTCAATTACAATATTAGCCTCTTTAAAAATCAAATGATTACCATACGATTTTTCTAAATCTTTAACAATTACAGGATACTGACCTGAACGGATGGCTGACGGAAACTTTAATTTTAATGCAGATGTATCCACCTCATCAACTTGAACCAAAACTAATTTTTCTAGCATTTTAACTCTAGATTGAACAGCATCTGTTTTAGAAAAAGTCCCTTTGAAACGGTCAATAAAAGTCTGATTATCAGCAATCATTCTTTGTTGCTCGTCGTAGGCTTTTTGCTGATGAATTCTACGGTCTTTTCTCAATTCTAAATAATGCGAATATTTAGCTTTATAATCATAAATTCTTCCCATTGTTACCTCAATAGTTCTATTGGTAATAGTATCAACAAATGCTCTATCGTGAGAAATTACTACAACGGCTTTTGCAGAATTTATTAAGAAATCTTCCAACCATTGAATACTTTCAATATCCATGTGGTTGGTGGGCTCATCCAGTAAAATCAAATCAGGTTTTCGCAACAGAATTTTTGCTAATTCAATTCGCATTCTCCAACCACCTGAAAACTCGGATGTTTGACGTGTGAAATCTTCTCTTTCAAACCCCAGACCTACTAATATTTTTTCGACTTCGGCTTCATAATTCACTTCTTCAATAGCATAAAACTTCTCACTTAAGTCAGAAACACGTTCGATTAATTTCATGTATTCGTCACTTTCATAATCGGTCCGAATGGTTAATTGTTCGTTGATAGCATCGATTTCAGCTTTCATTTTAAAGATTTCACCAAATGCTTTTGATGCTTCTTCCATTACTGTGGCACCGTCTGAAGTTAATAAATGCTGAGGCAAATAGGCAATCACAGCATCTTTTGGAGCCGAAACATTTCCTGTAGATGGTTTTGCTTCACCTGCAATTATCTTTAAAAGTGTAGATTTTCCAGCACCATTTTTACCCATTAGGGCAATTTTGTCATTTTCATTAATAGCAAAAGAAACATCGCTAAAAAGTGTGGTTCCGCCAAATTGAACAGAAATATCGTTTACTGTAATCATTTATTTTTTTTTGAAAGGTGCAAAGATAGTCTAATTTAGAAGTGATGCCATTTGAAAATGTGAGCTTTATTTTAATTGGAATTTTTGGATTATTAATTTCACTTTTGTTAAGCTATTTAAAAAAATATTTAAATAGCTAAATGCTTAATCTATACTCCTCAATAACAGGATTGGCTTTTCCAAAATCAATTTCTTGAATAAATAACTCAACAGCTTTTTCAGTTTGTACACTAGGTAAAACATTAGCTTGATTATTATTCCTAAGTACTACGCTAATATTAGCTTCCTCTAGTCTTTCTTTTAGGGTAATGGCAAGGATTTCTTTCCCCGAGAATATTTTTATGAGTCCCATTTTTTAAATTTTAAATAGTGAGTTATTAGTTTCATTACGCTTCTACTTCGAAGAAAAGAGGTTCGATCATTATTTTTTCTGCCAACACTTCTACTCTTTCCGTAATTTGAGAACAAAAGAGTAATCGTTGTGTTTTTTCGATACTATTAGATAAACGTAAAATGATAGCATCCATTCTGTTTCTGAAAAGAATATCTGCATCGTCAACAATAAACATTTTAATAGTATTGATGTTAAATCCGGCTGAAGAGAACATAGTGTTGATTTTATTAGGAGTTCCAATTAGGATATCTAAACCTAAAGAAATGATGTTTTTATCATAGTCGATATCACCTTTATCATGAACACCAAGTATACTTAAATCATGATAAACACCATATTTTAAAAATAATTCCTCCATTTCGAGTACTTTTTCTTTGTTTTCAACAATGATCAAAACTCTAGTACTTTCGCCGACCGATTTCTCTATTCTTTGAATTACGTTTAAAACAATTGTAGCAGTTTTTCCTGTTCCCATTGGAGATTGTATCACTGCATCAGCTCCACTTTTTATAGTAGAAAAAGTTTCCATTTGCATCTCATTGGCTTCTATTAAACCATTTTCTATAAGAGCTTTTTGGAGATTTGGGTTTATTTTTTTTAGGTTCATTATTTACTTGCAAAAAGTTTTACATCGGTTTCTGAAATTTCGTTTCCACCAAGAATAATTAAACGTTCCACTACGTTACGTAATTCGCGTATGTTTCCTGTCCAGTCATATTCTTGCAAAAGTCCAATAGCTTGTTTTGAGAATGATTTTATAATATTACCTTGTTCTTCTGCTATTTTTATAGCAAAATAATCTATTAACAGAGGAATATCATCTCTTCTTTCATTTAAGGCAGGAACATTTATTAAAATCACTGCTAATCGATGATATAAATCTTCACGAAAACGACCTTCGGAAATTTCTTTTTTTAAATCTTTATTGGTAGCCGCAATTACTCGAACATCTACTTTAATGTCTTTGTCTGCTCCTACTCTTTGAATTAAACTCTCTTGCAATGCTCTTAGTACCTTGGCTTGTGCTGCTAAACTCATATCACCGATTTCATCCAAGAAAATGGTGCCGCCATCAGCAGCTTCAAATTTTCCTGCTCGGTCTTTTACGGCAGAAGTAAAAGCTCCTTTAACATGACCAAATAACTCACTTTCTATCAATTCAGAAGGTATAGCGGCACAATTCACTTCTATAATTGGTGCATCACAACGTTCACTTTTTTGATGTAATTGATGAGCAACCAGTTCTTTTCCTGTCCCGTTTGGTCCTGTAATTAAAACTCTAGCATCGGTTAATGCTACTTTTTCAATCATTAACTTGATTTGATTAATCGCTTCACTTTCGCCAATCATTTCATAGTTTTTAGAAACTTTCTTTTTCAGAATTTTATTTTCAATAACTAATTGCTTTTTGTCTAAAGCATTGCGAACAGTATTTAAAAGACGGTTCAAATCAGGTGGTTTTGAGATGTAATCAAAAGCACCAAGACGCATGGTCTGTATAGCTGTTTCCATATCGCCATGACCAGAAATCATAACCATTGGAATTTCGGGTTTTATTTTTTTTACGGCTTCTAGTAGTTCAACTCCATCCATTTTTGGCATTTTGATATCGCATAATACTAAATCGTAATCGGTATTTTTTATTTTTTCAAAGCCTAGTTTACCATCTTCGGCTTCTTCTACTTGATAGGTGCTGCTTTCTTCAGTAAGTATTTTTGTCAAAACTCTTCTGATGGCAGCTTCGTCCTCAATGATTAAAATTTTTGGCATAACTTAATGTTTAGAGTTAAATGTTTCGAGTTCCGGGTTAGTTATCCACGAATGCAAGAAAATTCAATTATTATATGGTTTAAATTTAAACCTGAAATAAGCATGATAACATGTAGCATAGACAATAGGGAAATGGTTTGAAAATTGTCTAAGTATATTGCTAAAATCAGTTTTGACAAAAGTAGTATAATTTCACATTAAAGAGTTTACTTTTGTTGCATCAAAAATAGATTTTATACTTTTACAGCATCAAAAGAAAATTGTTATGTCAACAGCTAAAAAAGATTACAAAAGAATAACAACCAAGTCACTATATGAGATGAAAGCCTATGGCGAAAAAATATCGATGTTGACTGCTTATGATTTTACAATGGCAAAAATTGTTGATATGGCAGGCGTTGATGTAATTTTAGTTGGCGATTCTGCTAGTAATGTGATGGCTGGACATGAAACTACATTACCAATTACACTTGATCAAATGATTTATCATGCCTCTTCAGTTATTAGAGCTGTGGAAAGAGCTTTAGTTGTGGTTGACTTACCTTTTGGAAGTTATCAATCTGATCCGAAAGAAGCGTTGCGTTCTGCCATTAGAATAATGAAAGAAAGTGGCGGACATGCGGTAAAATTGGAAGGTGGAAGTGAAATTAAAGAAAGTATTAAAAGAATTTTGAATGCAGGAATTCCTGTAATGGGGCATTTGGGACTAACCCCACAATCCATATATAAATTTGGGACTTACACAGTTCGTGCAAAAGAAGATGCCGAAGCTGAACAATTAATTGAAGATGCTAAATTATTAGAAAAACTTGGCTGTTTTGCCTTAGTATTAGAAAAAATTCCAGCAGCATTAGCAGAAAAAGTGGCCAAGACCATTTCTATTCCAGTAATTGGCATTGGTGCTGGCGGCGGTGTTGACGGACAAGTTTTAGTAATTCATGATATGTTAGGTATGAATAATGAATTTAGTCCACGATTTTTGCGTCGTTATTTAAACCTTTATGAACAAATGACTTCGGCTATTGGTAATTATGTAGCAGATGTTAAATCCAAAGATTTTCCTAATACAAATGAGCAGTATTAATTCAAATTTGAAAATGTAATGATTTGAAAATTTGAAAAATGAAAGAAATATCCATTAAAGAAAACCTGCAAATCCTTCATGAAGACAATCACATTATTGTCATCAATAAACGTGCAGGCGACATTGTTCAAGGAGATAAAACAGGTGACAAACCTTTATCCGAAATAGTCAAAGAATATATCAAAGAAAAATATAACAAACCTGGAGAAGTTTTTCTGGGTGTAGTCCATCGACTTGACAGGCCCACTACGGGAATCGTAGTTTTTGCTAGAACTAGCAAGGCTTTGGAACGACTTAATGCTATGTTTAGTAATCGTGAAACTCAAAAAACGTATTGGGCGGTTGTAAAAAACAAACCTTCAAAGGCGGAAGATACTTTGGTGCATTATCTGAAAAGAAATGAGAAAAATAATACCTCAAAAGCACACTTAAAAGAGGTTCCTGAAAGCAAAAAAGCAAGTTTAGATTATAAAATCATCAAAGAACTTGATAATTATTATGTGCTTGAGATAAATCTTCATACCGGAAGACATCATCAAATCAGAGCACAACTTAACGCAATTGGTTGTCCAATAAAAGGCGACTTAAAATATGGCTTTGACCGAAGTAATCCAGATGGTGGCATACATCTTCATGCAAGAAAATTAGTTTTCAATCATCCTGTAAAAAAAGAAACTATAAAACTTATTGCTCCTGCACCCAAAGATGTTATTTGGAATTTAGTTTAAAAGTAAAGTTGTATATTTACTTTTAATTTTTAAACCAAATAATTTTCTACTATGAAACAAATCATTGTAACCTTCGGATTGCTTATTGGTTTTGGTGTTTTTGCTCAAGACCATTTCTCTGGTATTAGCACTTCAAATCGTGTTGGTATTTTAAATGGAGTTATAAACCCTGCTGAATTCTCTAATCTTTCCAAAAAAATTGAAGTCAATATTTATGGCTTAAGTTTTAATGTAAGTAATAACAAAATTGGATTTAAAGACTTGACATCAGATACTAATCTTGAAGATTTAATTTTTAAAGGAAAAGAACCCGTTAATATGCGTATTGATGGACAAATACTAGGTCCAAGTTTTGCTCTAAAATTGATGAAATGGGGTTTCGGAGTTACTACAAAAGCCAATATAAAATTTGATGTAATAAATGTTGATCCTGCCTTAGGAAATGCAATATATAACAACAACGACATAGCTTTTGTTACATTATTAAATAAATCCGGAAATCAAAGGTTTGCTGGAACGTCTTATGGTGAAGTAGGATTATCTGTTGCAAGAACCATTTTTGAAAATGACAAAAATAAATTTGATGCGGGGATAACCGTAAAATTTTTATTTCCTGGTTCCTATTCTAATTTTGGTTTACGAAATTTATATGGAACAATTACAGAGTCTGGTGGTAGTTCCTATTTAACAACTAGCCAATCTGCAAATTTAAACATAGCTTACTCTGGTGGCCTTGCTGATAGTTTTTCTAATTTCAATGATTATACAAAATCTATTTTTGGTGGCTTAAATGGTGTTGCTACTGACATTGGTGTTACTTACCAATTAAAAGATGGTAAATCAAAATACAAAATAAAAGGAGGAATAGCTATTAGAAACATTGGCAGCATGACTTTTAAAGATGATAATAATTATAATACGAATTATTCCTTAAATATTCAACCTAATTTACAAAATTTACAAGGATTAGATTTAAGCCAATTCAACAATGTTGATAATTTACAAGACGTTGAAGATATTTTAATTCAAAATGGATATTTAGTAGCGCAACCTCGTAATAAAACCGACTTTAAAGTAAACCTACCAACACTATTTACTTTATATGGCGATTTTAAGATAGTTCCAAAAGTTTATATAACGGGCTATTTGCAACAAAAAATAAAAAAAGATAC
This sequence comes from Flavobacterium psychrophilum, assembly GCA_943325515.2. Classification (GTDB taxonomy): domain Bacteria; phylum Bacteroidota; class Bacteroidia; order Flavobacteriales; family Flavobacteriaceae; genus Flavobacterium; species Flavobacterium psychrophilum_R. Next base: position 26,018 of record CALPPS020000013.1, on the reverse strand, counting down.
AGTAGATGACCAAATCACAGCGCTAAATATTATTAGTGTAACCCCAAGAATTAATTTAGGTTTCTTTGAAGGTTATATCCCAATAAGTAATAATGATATTGCTGGAACTAACGTTGGTATTGGATTTAGATTGGGTGGATTTTACCTTGGTTCAAGTTCCATTTTTACTGCATTAACAAGCGATAGCAAACAAGCTGATGTTTATACAGGATTTCGTTTTGCCTTTTTATAATCATTGATTTTCATTTAATTTATGAGCGAAATACAACCTTAAAATGAATTACAGAACCGATATAAATTATAGAAAGCAAACACTCATTAAGCTTTTAAATACTATTCAAATTCATGAAGAAGAAATTATAAAAGCATTATATGACGATTTCAAAAAACCAGCTTTTGAAGCAGTTGCAACTGAGACAAGTTATATTGAAGCTGAATTAAAGTATACCATAAAAAATATTCATAAATGGGCAAAACCAAAAGTTGTTTTGCCTTCTTTTTTAAATTTTCCTTCAACTGACTTTATTTATAAAGAACCTTTTGGAAAAGTTTTAATAATTGCGCCATGGAATTATCCCTATCAATTAGCGCTTTGTCCTTTGATAGCAGCCGTAGCAGCAGGAAATGAAGTGATTTTAAAACCTTCAGAATTAACACCAAATACCTCCAAAATTATTTCTAAAATCATTAATGAGGCTTTTGTGGAAAATCATGTTTTATGTATAGAAGGTGGTGTTGCTATTACACAAGAATTATTAACTAAACGATGGGACTATATATTTTTCACTGGAAGCGTGCCTGTTGGTAAAATAATTGCAAAAGCTGCTGCCGAAAACTTAACACCCGTTACACTTGAACTAGGAGGGAAAAGTCCCTGTATTGTGGATAAAAGTGCTAACTTAAAACTAGCTGCGAAGAGAATTATATGGGGTAAATTTCTAAATGCTGGTCAAACTTGTATTGCGCCAGATTATCTATTAGTTCATCATTCTATAAAATCAAAATTAATAGAACATCTAAAAGAAGAAATAACAAATGCTTATGGAGAAAATCCAGAAACTTCTCCTGATTTTGCTAGAATTATAAATGAAAAAAATTGGAAAAGACTAACTTCTATGTTAGAAAATGAAACAATTTTAATGGGAGGAAATTCAAAATCAATCGATTACTATATCTCTCCTACCCTTTTAGATGAACCAAAATTAGATAGTCTTGTTATGGTAGATGAAATTTTTGGTCCAATTCTTCCTATTTTGAGTTTTAAAACAGAAGAAGAACTTAAACAAATCATTTCTAATTATGAAAAACCACTTTCTTTATATGTTTTCAGCGATAATAAATCATTTGCAAAAAAAATAATTGAGGATTACTCTTTTGGTGGTGGTTGCATAAATGACACTTTAATACATTTTACCAACAAAAACCTGCCATTTGGTGGTGTAGGGCATAGTGGTATTGGCGGGTATCACGGTAAATTAAGTTTTGATATATTCTCTCATCATAAATCAATAGTTAAAAAAGCAAATTGGCTAGATATTCCCACCCGATATGCACCCTATGAGGGGAAATTAAAATCTATCAAAAATTTATTAAAGTGGTTTTCATAAACAATTCAAAGGTTTATGAAACAGTTAGCATAAAACAAAAAATAACATTTTTACCTCTTTGAGATAAATAATCACAATAATATTAGACTAAAATTATAATTTAAAAATTAAAGTTATCATTTATTGAATTTATCACAAATCTTGTTTAGTATATTAATTTTAAAGGTAATTTAAAGTAAAAATGCAAATACCTTTTTTAATTTTGCAATGCAAAAAATCACAACATGAAAGTAGGTATTGATAGTATATCGTTTGACATTCCTAAAATTTATCTTCCAATAAATATTTTAGCCGAAAACCGAAATATAGAAGCCGATAAGCTTATCAAAGGTTTAGGTTTACACAAAATGAGTTTCCTTGATACGCATCAAGACGTAGTTACTATGGCATCAAATTCAGCCTACAAACTCATACAACAAGAAAATTTAAAACCAAGCGAAATAAACCGAATATACATTGGAACCGAAAGCGGGATTGATAGTTCAAAACCTGTTGCATCATTTGTTTTATCTAATTTAGAAAGTGTATTTGGAGAAGCAAGTTTTAAAAATTGCGATGTTGTCGATTTGACTTTTGCTTGTATTGGCGCTATTGATGCATTGCAAAATTGCTTAGACTATATTAGATTAAATCCCACAAAGAAAGCCATTGTTATTGCTTCTGACAATGCCAAATATGATTTAGATTCTACTGGCGAATATACTCAAGGGGCTGGTTCAATTGCCATGTTAATCACTTCAAATCCAAGTATTTTAAGTTTCTCAAATAAAGTAGGAGTTGCGACTGAAGGTGTTTTTGATTTTTTCAAACCAAGAAGATATTTTTCAAAAGATGAAACACTGAAATTAGAAAAAAATCCTGAATGGAACGGTGTTCTAGAAAGTGAAATTAGCATTTATAAAGAGCAACCTGTTTTTGATGGTCAATATTCTAACCAATGTTACATTAATCGAATTACTGAAGCTTACGAACATTATAAATCAGAAAGTAATCAGACAGGTAAACTATATGAAAACTGGAAAAATATTCTAATGCATCTTCCTTATTGTTTTCAAGGACGACGGACATTTATTGAAATTTTCTCGAAAGAAAATCCTGAATTAGTGGCAACTCAATCAGGAGAAACTTTAAAAGATAAAATTAAAGCATTGGCTAAAAGTCCAGAATATTTAGAATTAATAAATGAAAAAATAGTACCCTCCGAGGTGGCTTCTGGACAAATAGGAAATATTTACACAGGTTCTATTTTCTTAGGATTGTTATCTACTTTGTGTTATCATTTTAAACAAGATACGAAATTAGTGAATTCAAAATTTGGTTTAATTGCCTATGGTAGCGGTTCTAAATCTAAAGTTTTTGAAGCAGAAGTTCAAGAAAATTGGAAAAACGCTATTGAGAAAGTAAAATTATTTGAAACACTAGAAACTTGTCAAGCAATTGATTTTACTACTTATGAAAAACTACATAAAAAAGAATTAAATCAATCCGTAATCAAACCAAAAAACGAATTTTATTTAGACAATATAGAAAAAGAAAATCCAGTTCTAATCGGAGCTAGATATTATAAGTTTTGTTAGCCCAACCAACCTTCTCTATCCAAACTTCTATATTGAATAGCTTCAGCAATATGATTAGAATTCACATTTTCGGATTGTTCTAAATCAGCTATTGTTCTTGAGACTTTTAAAATTCTATCATAAGCTCGAGCAGAAAGATTTAATCGTTCCATAGCAGTTTTTAGAAGCTGTAACGACGTGGTATCTAAAGTACAATATTCTCTGATTTGTTTCGAACTCATTTGGGCATTGTAATGAATATTTTCAAACAATTCAAATCGTTGCGACTGAATTTCTCTAGCTTTCGTAACTCGTTCTCTAATGGCTACACTATTTTCAGCCGGACGAGTTTCTGTTAATTTTTCAAATGGAACTGGCGTAACTTCTATATGAATATCAATTCGGTCTAGCAAAGGCCCCGATATTTTACTCAAATAGCGTTGCATCTCAGCTGGTGATGAACTTACTGGTGCATCAGGATCGTTAAAATAGCCGCCCGGACTCGGATTCATACTCGCGACCAACATAAAAGAGGATGGATAAGTAATCGTAAATTTGGCTCTGGAAATAGTAACTTCTCTGTCTTCCAATGGTTGACGCATAACTTCTAGGACTTCTCTTTTAAATTCTGGTAATTCATCTAAAAATAATACGCCGTTGTGTGCCAAAGAAATTTCTCCCGGTTGTGGATAACTTCCACCTCCTACAAGAGAAACACTTGAAGCTGTGTGATGTGGACTTCTAAAAGGGCGTTGGTTCATTAATCCAGCATCTTTAATTTTACCAGCAACACTATGAATTTTTGTAGTTTCCAAAGCTTCTTTCAAGGTCATTGGCGGCAAAATACTTGGTAATCTTTTGGCAAGCATTGTCTTTCCTGAACCTGGCGGTCCGATTAAAATAATATTATGTCCACCAGCAGCAGCAATTTCCATACATCGTTTGATACTTTCTTGTCCTTTGACATCTGAAAAATCAAACTCTGGGAAATCTAATGTTTTATAAAATTCCTCTCTTGTATTAATTATAGTTGGGTCTAAGGTTTCTTTCCCTTCAAAAAAATCAATGACTTGAGTCACATTCTCAACGCCATAAACATCTAAACCTGTAACAATAGCCGCTTCTTTTACGTTTTGAATAGGTAGAAAAAATCCTTTGAAACCTTCTTCTTTTGCTTTAATAGCTATAGATAAAGCCCCTTTTATGGGTTGCAATCCACCATCAAGGGAAAGCTCTCCCATGATTAAGTATTTATCAACCTCATCTGCTTTTATTTGTCCAGAAGCAGCAAGAATTCCTATTGCCAAAGTTAAATCATAGGCAGAACCTTCTTTGCGCAAATCAGCTGGCGCCATGTTTATAGTTATTTTTTTAACTGGAAGACTGTAACCATTATTCTTGAGAGCTGCAGCAATACGATAACTACTTTCCTTAATAGCATTGTCTGGCAATCCTACAAGATGGTAACCAACCCCTTTATCAATATTAACTTCCACAGTAATAGTTGTGGCTTCTACTCCAAATACTGCGCTCCCATATACTTTAACTAACATGGCATTTATTTTTGAAACATAAAAATATTAAAAAAATAAGATAATTTTATAATTAACTTTTATTTTTCAATTAACAATTTTTGCAATTGATATTTTTCATTTTCTGAAAGTGTGGGCAACATACTTTCAAATAAACTTCTATAATCTTCAAATTTTAATAATTCTCTAATTTTTTCGCGTCCAAATTTGCTGAACTGCCATTTATAATGTGTGGTTGTATTAACTAAATTTTTCAATATTGTTGTGTCTTTATCATTTGTAGTCATAGCATTTATTATAGCATTTTCTCTAACAGAGGTTTCATATTTTGAAGAAGTATACTGAACTAATTCATTATAATAATTGGTTTTCTCTTGACTTTCACCTTCTATTGAAAGAATATAAAATGTGAGGAATAAAATCCGTAAATTTTTGTCATTTCCGCCTATCCAGTTTTGTGCTTTTGCTAAATATTCATTTCTACTTTCGGGAAAGTTTTTCCACAAATTCATAAAAGCAATTTCTTTAGTTTCGTATGATGCATCGTCTAATAGTGTTTCATATTTGACCTTAAACTCCAATGGAATTTCAGTAGTAAATTCGGCAACTGCTTGTCGCACTTTTATATCTTTAGACTGCAAAGCTAAATTCAATAATTCCTTTTTTTCTTGAAAAGGAATACCTTTTATCTGAAATAGAATTTCAGTTTTAACTGGATAAAAAACAGTAGAATTCAAAATTGCTTTATAGTTCTCATTATTCTCTACAAATGATTTACTGCGTAGTTGTTGTGTTTCAAAAAGTGTTTGTATAAATTGATTTTTCTTCAATATTTCATTTACTGTTTCTTTTGGGAAATGATAATCTTCCAACCATGTTTTTTTGAAGTTATCGGAATCAAATGTTGGTGCTACTTTGTTTATTTCAGCCATAAAATCTTGGGTTTCCACACTTTTAAACTGGTATTTTTTCAAATAGTTTGATACTGCTTTTTGGAATAATTTTGGCCCAATAGTTTCTCTCATATAATGCAATGCCCAAGCACCTTTTTGATAAAATGACAATGAACTTGCTTTTTCATTCATCATCGGAATAGTGTCTGTTTTGACAGCATTTCGCAATTGCAACGAAGAACGATATAACTGATGATAAAAATAATCATCGCCAAAAACTTGTCTCTCAGCTAACAAAGCATAATAGGTTGCAAATCCTTCTTGTAGCCAATGATGTTTCCCTGATTTTGCAGTAACCAAATCGCCAAACCATTGATGAGCTAACTCATGGGCATTAACATTGACATAATTTCTATCATTAAAACCAATGTCATCAACCACAAAATCTTCTGAAAAAATAGTAGCCGATGTGTTTTCCATACCAGCATACAAAAAATCTTCAACAGGTATTTGTTTATAGATTTTCCATGGATACTTCACACCTATTTCTTTTTCCAAAAAATCAAAAATCTCTCTGGAATATCTATAGGTAGATTCAAACTTGGCAGTGTCTTTAGGTTGAATAAAAAATTGTAACGGAATTCCCGATTTGGTAACCATAACTTTATTTCTGAAATCGCCAATAGCCAATGCTAACAAATAAGAACTCATTGGTTTTTGCATTACATATTTCCAAATCTTTTCGTTATTAAAGCTATAAACCGCTTTTAAAACTCCATTTGACAAGACATTATATTCTTTATCAAATGTGATATTCATATTAAAAACAACCTTTTCATTCACATCATCAAAACTAGGAAACCAATGACTTGTATATTTTCCTTGTCCTTGTGTCCATATTTGAAGATTGCTTATTTGATTATTGAAATACATTGTTTGTTTTGGAAAAGCTTCATACGAAAAAACAATGGTGTTTTTTCCATTTTTAAAACCTTCAAAAAGATTTAATGTTTTTCCCGAATTAATAAATTTCACTTCTTTGTTGTTAATTTTAACATCCATAAAAGTCATATTCTGAGCGTCAATTTTTATAGTATCAATGGCTTCTTTAACTTCAAAAATATAGTTAACTGAACCGAAAACTTTTTTCTCCACAGCATTAATAGAAATGTTTCCATAAGCTATTTTGAAATCCACTTTTTGGGTTTGTTGGGCAAAAGAAAAAATGCTGAAAAAAAGTAAAGAGATTTGGCGCATCTGTATCAATTATTTAATACGAATATAATCATTTTCAATTTGTCTCATTTTCAAATTTTCAAATTAAAAAACTATCTTCGCTATTGATTAAATTAATTAAAATGTCAACCAATCTTCTTCAAACTCCCATAGAATACCTCAAAGGTGTTGGTCCGCAGCGTGGTGAATTATTGCGCAAAGAAGTTGGCATTCATCAGTATGAAGATTTACTTAATTTTTATCCCAATAGATACATTGACAGAACTCGTTATTATAAAATTAATGAACTGAATAATAACGTTGCAGAAGTACAAATTGTTGGCAAAATCATCAATGTAAAAACTGTTGAATTTGGTAAAGCTAAAAAACGTTTAGTAGCTAGTTTTGTAGATGAAACTGGACAAATGGAACTTACTTGGTTTCAGGGTCATAAATGGATTAGAGATACATTGAAACTCAATACGCCTTATGTTATTTTTGGAAAAGTGACTAATTTCAATGGTCAATACAATATGGTACATCCCGAAATGGAATTGCTACAAGAACATGAACAAAGTCTGCGTTCTGCTATGCAGCCAGTTTACCGATCAACTGAAACCCTAACCAATAGAGGAATATCCAATCGTGTCATCAATAAAATGATGCAACAACTATTTTTGGAAACTCAAGCCAAGTTTACTGAAACACTACCTTTATATTTAATAGATGAATTAAAACTAATTCCAAAAAATGCGGCTTTATTTAATATTCATTTTCCGAAAAGTCAAGACCTTTTGGCAAAAGCCCAATTCCGATTGAAGTTTGAAGAATTATTTTTTATTCAATTACAATTGATCACTAAAAACTTAGTTCGGAAAAATAAAATCAAAGGTCATCAGTTTACGGTTGTAGGTGAAAATTTTAATAATTTTTACCAAAATCATTTACCCTTTGAACTTACCAATGCTCAGAAAAAAGTACTGAAAGAAATCAGAAATGACATGGGAAGTAATGCCCAGATGAATCGTTTATTACAAGGCGATGTGGGTTCGGGAAAAACAATTGTTGCTTTGATGGCAATGCTTATTGCACTGGATAATGGTTTTCAAAGTTGCTTGATGGCACCAACAGAAATTCTAGCCAATCAACATTTCAATGGGTTAACAGAATTAGCCAAAGACCTAAACATTAATATCAAAATACTAACTGGCTCAACCAAAACAGCCGAACGTAAAATTATTCATGAAGCATTAGAAAACGGAAATTTACACATTCTTATTGGCACTCACACTTTGTTGGAAGACAAAGTACAATTCAAAAATTTAGGTTTGGCTATTATTGACGAGCAACATCGTTTTGGAGTGGAACAGAGGTCTAAACTTTGGCGAAAAAATGATATCCCACCACATATTTTGGTAATGACGGCTACACCTATTCCTAGAACTTTAGCAATGAGTTTATATGGAGATTTAGATATTTCGGTAATTGATGAACTACCTCCAGGAAGAAAACCTATTCAAACCGTACATCGCTATGATAGTAATCGCTTAAAAGTATGGAAATTTATTAAAGATGAAATAGCAAAAGGAAGACAAATTTATATTGTCTATCCTTTAATTCAAGAAAGTGAAACAATGGATTACAAAGATTTGATGGATGGTTATGAAAGCATTTCTCGTGATTTTCCTTTGCCAGATTACAGCATTTCCATTGTTCATGGTAAAATGAAACCCGCAGATAAAGATGTCGAAATGAAACGCTTTGCTGCAGGAAAAACCAATATTATGGTGGCGACAACCGTCATTGAAGTGGGTGTAAATATTCCAAATGCAAGTGTGATGATTATTGAAAGTGCCGAACGTTTTGGTTTATCACAACTACACCAATTGCGTGGACGTGTTGGTCGTGGTGCTGAACAGAGTTATTGTATATTAATGACTTCTTTTAAGTTATCTAATGACAGCAAAATTCGATTGGAAACTATGGTTAAGACTAATGACGGTTTCGAGATTGCCGAAGTTGATTTAAAATTACGGGGTCCAGGAGATATCATGGGCAAACAACAAAGTGGTGTTCTCAATTTACAAATTGCAGATTTAGTTAGGGATAAAGATATCTTGCTTTTAGCAAGAGAAAAAGCATTAAAATTACTAAAAAAAGATGCTTCGATGTCTTTACCAGAGCATCAATCCCTTAAAACTGTGTTCCTAGAACTTACTAAGAAAAAAAATATTTGGAACTATATTAGTTAGAGAATTTTCAAATTTTCAAATTGCCTCATTGCCTATTTTAACTATCTTTGCACCTTGACTCGAGGCTCGTGAGCCAAACTGAGCGAAGCTAAAAATCAAATACATTCAAATGAAGATTTCATACAATTGGTTAAAACAATTTATTAAAATAGATTTAAAATCAGAGGAAACTTCAGCTTTACTTACTGATTTAGGTTTGGAGGTTGAAGTAGTAGAGAAATACCAATCAGTTCGAGGTGGACTAGAAGGTGTAGTGGTAGGTCATGTGATGACTTGTGAAAAACATCCTGATGCTGACCGTTTAAAAATCACAACTGTAGATTTAGGAAATGGAACACCAGTACAAATTGTTTGTGGTGCAACTAATGTTGCTGTTGGGCTAAAAGTTCCTGTGGCAACTATTGGAACCAAATTGTTTGATAAAGACGGAGTTGAATTTGAAATCAAAAAAGGAAAAATTCGTGGGCAGGAAAGTCATGGAATGATATGTGCAGAAGATGAACTTGGACTAGGAAACAGTCATGATGGTATTATGATTTTGGACGAGAAATTAAAGGCAGGAACACCGTGTTCAATAGTTTTTAATATAGAAAATGATGAGGTTTTTGAAATTGGTTTAACCCCAAATAGAGCTGATGCCATGTCTCATTATGGAGTTGCTCGAGATTTACGTGCTAGCTTATTACAAAAAAACAGCAATATCGAATTGATAACTCCATCAGTAAGTACTTTTAGAATTGACAAAAGAACATTGAAAGTTGATGTTGATGTAAAAGATAATAAATTAGTGCCAAGATATTGTGGAGTAACACTTGCTGGATTAACTGTAAAACCTTCTCCAGAATGGCTACAAAATCGTTTAAAAGCAATTGGACTTACGCCAAAAAATAACATAGTTGACGTAACCAATTATATACTTCACGATTTAGGTCAGCCACTTCATGCTTTTGATGCAGCTAAAATAAATGGTAAAATCATTGTAAAAACTGTTGCTTCTGGAACAAAATTCACCACACTTGATAATATAGAAAGAACATTGCATGAAGAAGATTTAATGATTTGTGACGAAAAAGGACCATTATGTATCGCCGGAGTTTTTGGCGGAAAAGATTCAGGAGTTACTGAAGCTACAAATTCTATTTTTTTAGAAAGTGCCTATTTTAATCCCGTTTCAGTTAGAAAATCTGCAAAACGTCATGCGTTAAATACCGATGCATCTTTTCGTTTTGAAAGAGGAATCGACCCAACAACTACAGAGTTTGCTTTGAAACGTGCCGCTCTTTTAATTAAAGAGGTGGCAGGTGGAGAAATTACTTCAGATATAATAGATATATACCCAAAAAAGATTGAAGATTTCCCAGTGTTCTTAAATTTTGATAAAACTGCTAAATTAATTGGGCAGGAATTACCCAAAGAAACAATAAAGAAAATATTAACATCGTTAGATATCAAAGTAACTACAGTTTCTGATGCTGGTTTAGGATTAATAATTCCTTCTTATCGAGTTGACGTTCAAAGAGAAGTAGATGTAATTGAAGAAATCCTTCGGGTTTATGGCTATAACAATATAGATTTTTCTAAGAAACTGAATGCAACAGTTTCCAATTCGGCAAGAACAGAAGACTATAAAATTCAAAATATTATAGCATCACAGTTAAATGGTATAGGTTTTAACGAAATGATGGCAAACTCTTTGACAACACCTGAATATATAGGCTTATCAGAAATGCTAAAAGAAGAATACAATGTGATGATGCTAAATCCGCTAAGCAATGATTTATCAGCGATGCGTCAATCATTATTGTTTTCAGGATTAGAAGCGGTTTCCTATAATAGTAACCGTAGAAATACTGACTTAAAACTATTCGAATTTGGAAAAACCTATCATAAATTGCCTTCGGGTTATGATGAGCTAAAACATTTAACATTATTTGTTTCTGGAAATAGAAATAATGAAAGCTGGACGAATCAACAAAAACCTACTGATTTCTTTTTATTCAAAGGCTATGTAGCTAGTGTTTTAGATCGTTTAGGTATTTTTGAGATTCAAAATAAACCAGCAACTTCAGATATATTTGCTGAAGGAATGGCGATATATTGTGGCAATGACACTTTGGTAGAGTTTGGAACTGTAAAGAAATCGATATTAAAACATTTTGATATAAAACAAGAAGTTTTCTTCGCTGATTTTAATTGGAATTTAATTCTAAAATTAATTAACACTAAAATCAAATTTACTGACATTCCTAAATATCCTGAAGTGCGAAGAGATTTGGCGCTTTTGGTCGACCAATCTGTAGCATTTGAAACTATATATACTATCGCGCGACAAACAGAAAAATCGCTTTTAAAAGACATCAATTTATTTGACGTTTACGAAGGAAAAAATCTTCCAGAAGGAAAGAAGTCCTATGCGGTGAGTTTCACTTTGCAGGACACTACTAAAACTTTAACGGATGAACAAATTGATAAAATCATGAATAAGCTGCAGAAGAATATAGAAACTGAATTAGGTGCGAGTTTGAGGTAATATCCAATAACACTTTGCCATTCCGGGAGGTTAAATAGAAAATGCTCGAAGAAATTCGAGCATTTCTTATATGAACAATTGTTAAACATTTAAATTTAATAATTTATTATTTCATAATTATCTAATTTTGAAAAAAGAACTACAATGAAAAATGTAAATCTTGAATTGGAACTTATTGCTATTAGAGATAAAGAGAAAAATAGTGATTTATTGTTGCAGGTTGAAAAGGTACTTATTGATGATGAAATTTCTAGAAATGCGATTTTAAACAAGTTATCATTCAAAAATGAAAATTCAAATAAGAATGCATTAGTTTTTGATTTACTTAAAACTGAAAATATTTTTCATATAAATCATATTGAAAACATTTGCATTAATTATCGTCTTCGTTTTTTAGACAGCAGTTTATTCAAAAATAATATTCCAGAGGAAGCTATCAGTAAAATAAAAAATATTGAAAAAGAGCACCAAACGAAACTGACTGGTTTTAAAATAGTAGCTCCAAGTAAAGCTTTTCATCTTTTAAATTATGATGACCCTTTACTTTTTATTCCAATCGGAAACAATCACTACTATCTGGTTCATAAATGGGGTGACGAGTTTAAATGGTATAGAAAACTGCTCGTTTGGCCAATTAAAAATTTGAGCAACTTCGTTATAACTAGTATTCTTATAAGTTTAATTGTAGCTTTAATTGTTCCAGAAAACAACTTGAGTAAATCAGTTCCATTGGCACCACTAATTGTATTCCTTTTTGCCTTTAAATCTATTGTCGCTGTTTTTGCCTACTATTTCTTTATGGCAGGAAAAAATTTCAACGAGGAAATTTGGCAACGTAAATACTACAACAATTAAAAAAAGTCCTCTCGTTTTTGACAAGAGGACTTTTACTTTACAGCAAGCAAAGAAAATTATTTCTTCTTCTCACTTTTTTCCATTTTTGCTTTTAATCCGGCAAGAATATCATTGTTATCTCCAAGGGTCGAAGCTGGAGCATTGTTATTAGCTACTGCTTCAGCAACGGCTTTAACTGCTTTTTCTTCTTCCTCTCTAAAAATAGAAGTGTGTGAAGCAACAACTCTTTTGAATTCTTTGTTGAATTCAATTACTTTGAATTCAGCTTCTTCACCTTTTTTCAATTTTTTACCGTCTTCTTTTTCTAAGTGACGGGTTGGAATAAATGCAACAACATCATCACCAAAATCTACAGTAGCACCCTTGTCTACAATCTCTGCGATAGTTCCGGTGTGAGTAGTACCAACAGCAAAAACATCTTCATGTTTGTCCCAAGGATTAGCAGTGGTTTGTTTGTGACCTAATGATAATTTACGTCCTTCAACATCTAATTCTAAAACTACTACATCTAGTTTGTCACCTACGTTAACAAACTCTGATGGGTGTTTGATTTTCTTAGTCCAAGATAAATCTGAGATATAAACCAAACCATCAATTCCTTCTTCTAACTCAACAAATATACCAAAGTTAGTAAAATTTCTAACAATACCTGTATGTTTAGAACCTACAGGATATTTAGCAGTAATGTCTGTCCATGGATCTTGTGTCATTTGTTTGATACCTAAAGACATTTTTCTATCGTCTCTATCAAGAGTTAAGATAACTGCCTCAACAATATCACCTACTTTTACGAAATCTTGAGCGCTTCTTAAGTGAGTAGACCAAGACATTTCAGAAACGTGAATCAAACCTTCAACACCTTCTGCTACTTCGATAAATGCACCATAATCAGCGATTACAACTACTTTACCTTTCACTTTATCTCCCACTGCTAATTTAGCATCAAGAGCATCCCATGGATGAGCGTTTAATTGTTTTAAACCTAATTGAATTCTTGTTTTCTCATCATCAAAATCAAGGATAACAACATTTAATTTTTGATCTAATTCAAGTACTTCACTTGGGTGATTGATTCTTGACCAAGAAAGGTCAGTAATGTGAATTAAACCATCAACACCACCTAAGTCAATAAATACACCATAAGAAGTAATATTTTTAACAACACCTTCTAATACCTGTCCTTTTTCTAATTGACCAATAATTTCTTTTTTCTGAACTTCGATATCTGCTTCGATAAGCGCTTTATGAGAAACAACAACATTTTTGAATTCGTGGTTAATTTTAACCACTTTGAATTCCATCATTTTGTTTACATATACATCGTAATCACGGATTGGTTTCACGTCAATTTGTGAACCTGGTAAGAATGCTTCAATTCCGAAAACATCTACAATCATACCACCTTTAGTTCTACATTTAACAAAACCTGTAACTATTTCACCTGTTTCATTTGCAGAAATAACTCTATCCCATGATTTTATAGTTCTAGCTTTTCTGTGAGACAATACTAATTGACCTGTTTTGTCCTCACGAACATCAATTAATACTTCTACCTTGTCACCCACTTTTAAACTTGGGTTGTAACGGAATTCATTTAATGAAATAACTCCTTCCGATTTTGCATTGATGTCAACAATTGCGTCTCTGTCGGTAATTCTTACCACTACACCTTCTACTACTTCTTCTTGATCGGTAGAGATAAAAGTTTTAGTTACTAAATCTTCAAACTCTTGCAAGTTTTTTTCATCTACTAGGTCAATTCCTTCCGAGTAATTGTGCCAGTTAAATTCGTTTAAAAACGATTGTTGTTCTTTGTTTAATTCAGACATGCTGATAAAAAATTTGTATTCTGTTTTCTCTGTATTTCTTCATGCGGTAAAAAAACAGAAGTTGTTTGTATAATTACTTGAGCCCTAAAGGAAATACATACCGCCAAAAGGACTGCAAAAGTAAACATAATTTATTAACTAAAAAATAATTAATACTAGAAAATTGAGAAAAAGATAGAAGAAAAAGATTGGTATTTTTTAAAAAAACTATTTTATGTTAATACAATTCAAATTTTAAATCAAAACTTTGAGCATTGTCAAATATTTTAGTGAATTGATAGATACGCAAACACTGATTTTAAAAATATAATTAATTTTTGAATCTACAGCCATAAAATCGAAACAGCGCTACTTGAAAATCCAACATAAGAAGTTTAATTAAGTAAAGTAAAACTTTTAAACTCTTAAACCTAAAAACTTATAAACTTTTTTCTAAATTTGCGATTCAAATTAATTAAGAAATCATAAATTAATGTCTCGAGAGCAAGCAACTGCTTTTTTCGAAAATAACAAATAAACACTCTAAAAATGAAGTATGATATTATTGTTTTAGGCAGTGGTCCTGGTGGTTATGTTACGGCGATACGCGCATCACAACTTGGCTTAAAAGTAGCGGTTATTGAAAAAGAAAGTTTGGGTGGTATTTGCCTTAACTGGGGTTGTATCCCAACCAAAGCTCTATTAAAATCTGCTCAAGTATTTGATTACCTAAAACATGCTTCCGATTATGGATTAACCATTAAAGAATTTGACAAAGACTTTTCTGCTGTGGTAAAACGTTCAAGAGACGTTGCTGAAGGCATGAGCAAAGGGGTTCAATTCCTAATGAAGAAAAACAAAATTGACGTCATTTATGGTTTTGGAAAACTAAAACCAGGCAAAAAAGTTGATGTTAAAGCTGCTGACGGAAAAGTAACTGAATATTCAGCTGACCATATTATTATTGCCACTGGAGCTCGTTCTCGTGAGTTACCTAATCTTCCGCAAGACGGCGTTAAAGTTATCGGATATAGACAAGCTATGACTCTACCAACACAACCTAAAAAACTTATTGTAGTCGGTTCTGGCGCTATTGGAGTTGAGTTTGCGCATTTTTATAACGCAATGGGAACAGAAGTCACTGTAGTCGAATTCATGCCTAATATTGTTCCAGTTGAGGACGAAGACATCTCTAAACAAATGGAGCGTTCTATGAAAAAAGCAGGTGTGAACATCATGACAAATTCTTCGGTAGAACGTATTGATACTTCTGGTTCTGGTGTAAAAGCATATGTTAAAACGGCTAAAGGTGAAGAGGTTCTCGAGGCTGACATATTGCTATCGGCAGTTGGAATTAAAACAAACATCGAAAACATAGGTCTTGAAGAAGTGGGTATTGCTATTGACAGAGATAAAATTTTAGTAAATGCATTTTCTCAAACCAATATTCCTGGATATTATGCCATTGGTGATATTACACCAGGTCAAGCTTTGGCTCACGTAGCATCGGCAGAAGGAATTAATTGTGTGGAAAAAATAGCTGGTTTGCATGTAGAGCCAATTGATTATGGAAACGTTCCGGGTTGTACTTATGCAACTCCAGAAATTGCTTCTGTTGGATTGACTGAAAAACAAGCTAAGGAAAAAGGGTATGAATTAAAAATCGGAAAATTTCCATTCTCCGCCTCAGGAAAAGCAAAAGCAGCAGGAACCCCTGATGGATTTGTCAAAGTGATTTTTGATGCTAAATATGGCGAATGGTTAGGCTGTCACATGATAGGCGCTGGTGTAACTGATATGATTGCAGAAGCGGTTGTAGCTAGAAAATTAGAAACTACGGGACACGAAATCCTAAAAGCAATTCATCCACACCCAACCATGAGCGAAGCAGTTATGGAAGCGGTAGCTGATGCTTATGGAGAAGTAATTCACTTATAATATATAATACATAATTTTAATCATAAAAAAACCATCTTAAAAGGATGGTTTTTTTATTGATAGTAAAAATGATTATTATATTTTAGCCTTCAATGCTTTGTATTGCACAGTCATTTCTAAAGCATTGTAAACACTTAATAAAGTTTTCTTTGCTGCATCATTAGTTGGTTCTAATTCTACTGCTTTTTCTAAATAAGGCAAAATCGATTTAAAATTCTTTTCTCTTTCACCTTTTATTGCTTCATATCGTTTGTTATCTTTTTCAGAAGTTCCTAATTTGTTCATTTCTTTCACAAATCTTTCATCACCTCTTAGTTTTAATTCCGCTAGATTCAAATTAGCATTAAAATAATTAGGATCAATTGCTAAAGCTTGCTTATAATATTTCTCAGCTTCAGCTAGTTTATTTGCATTACTACTAACAACACCCAGATTATAAATTAAATCAACGTTAGTAGGATTTTTTTCTAGGGCTTCATTAACTAACTTTGTATAAGTTTCAAAATCATTCACTTTAAGATATAATTCAGCTTCTGTAAGAATCAAAGAAGTATCTTCTGGATTTGCTTTACGAGCTTCCGCTACTGCAGCTTTTGCTTCTTCTGTTTTACCTTTTTGAACCAAAATTAAAGCTATGTTTTTAAAAATTTCACCTCTTTTAGATTCAATTTTTTCATCTCTTGGCTTCTCATGTGTTCCCGATTTAACGAAAATCTCTCTTTCGTTTTTAGTTGAAAAAGACTCTTCCACTTTAGAAGTTTTATTAACTGCCCAATAGATTGTCCCTTCTCCTGTGTAATTTAAAACTTTTAATTGATTGTAATAATCTAATGCTTTGTCATAATCCTCAGCATTAACCGCATAACTTGCTGCATAAAATAATTTCTCTTGGTCTTTTTTATCTAATTGATAAATAGCATATAATACATCCGCAGCTTCATTAAATTTTTTATCAGTTCCCAGACTGATAGCCAACTTAACAAGCTCTGGTTTAAAAGAAGTTATGGTTTCAGAGATATCATCAGTATAAACTTTTTTGCCAGATTTTTTTTCAAAATCAAGCGTGGCATTTAAACCCGTTGCTAAATCTGAAATTGCTTTTGGATTGGCTAATTTCAGTAAAGCCTCTTGAATTTGAACTGGAGTCATTGTTTTATCAACAGCTAAAGATTCTAAAACTGGAATCATTGATTTATAGAATCCAGCATAAATCTTATCACTTTCTTCTGTTGCTATTGGTTCCAGTTTGGCAACAAGATTTTTGTATTCTACTAAATCATTTCCTTTTATTTCCTCTTTAGCATAAATTTTCTTTAAAGCTTTCAGCTCATCTTTCTGAGCAAAAGTTGAAACAGAAACTAGTATCGATGCTGACAATACAATATGTTTTATTTTCATGGTTATAGTATTTAATTATTCTTGAGTTTCAGTAGTATCTTCCGAAGTATCAGTGTCAGTTTCTGTCTCATCGTTGTTGTCATTTCCTTCAACAAATTCTCCGTCAACTTCTTCTGTTTCTTCAACTTCGTCTTCTTTCATTACTTTGGTTACTGCTGCGATGGAATCATTACCTTTGATATTAATCAAACGAACGCCTTGCGTAGCTCTTCCCATAACTCTCAAATCAGAAACTTCCATTCTTATAGTCAATCCCGATTTGTTGATAATCATTAAATCATCCTCATCAGTTACTGCATTGATAGAAATCAAAGCTCCCGTTTTTTCAGTGATATTCAAAGTTTTCACACCTTTTCCTCCTCTATTAGTAATGCGGTAAACATCTTCGCCATCTTCATCTACTAATTTTGTACGTTTTCCATAACCATTTTCAGTTACAACTAATAGTTGTGTATCGGTTATATCATCTTTATTAACAGAAACCATACCAATCACTTCATCTTTATCATTTGCTAAAGTAATGCCACGAACCCCAGATGCTGTTCTTCCCATTGGACGCGTTTTTCCTTCTTCAAAACGAACTAATTTTCCTGATTTCACGGCAATCAAAACTTGGCTTTCACCATTAGTTAATTTTGCTTCCATTAGTTCATCATCTTCTCTAATTGTAATGGCGTTGATACCATTTTGTCTTGGACGAGAATACTGTTCTAATGGCGTTTTCTTCACTTGACCTTGTTTGGTAGCCATAATAACATACTGACTGTTGATGTATTCTTCATCTTTGAGGTCTTTTGTACAAATAAATGCTTTTACTTTATCATCGCTTTCAATGTTAATTAAGTTTTGAATAGCGCGACCTTTACTTGTTTTACTTCCTTCTGGGATTTCATATACACGCATCCAGAAACATTTTCCTTTTTGGGTAAAAAAGAGTAAGTAATTATGATTTGTGGCTACAAACAAATGTTCTAAAAAATCTTGATCTCTTGTTCCTGCACTTTTTTGTCCGACTCCTCCACGATTTTGTGTTTTATACTCAGATAAATTAGTACGTTTGATATAACCAGCATGTGAAATAGTGATAACTACATTTTCATCGGCAATCAAATCTTCTATACTTACGTCTCCGCCTGAATATTCAATAACTGAACGACGTTCATCTCCATATTTATCTCTAATTTCTACTAATTCGTCTTTAATCAATTGCATTCTCAACTCTTTACTAGCCAATAAGTCTTTCAAGTGTTGAATTAATTTCATGATTTCTTCATATTCCGCTCTTAGTTTGTCTTGTTCAAGACCAGTCAATTGACGTAATCTCATTTCAACAATGGCACGTGCTTGAATTTCGGATAAAGTAAAACGTTCAATCAATTTAGCTCTAGCTTCATCTCCATCTTTAGAGGAACGAATTAATGCTATTACTTCGTCAATATTATCAGATGCTATAATTAAACCTTCTAAGATGTGTGCTCTTTCCTCTGCTTTACGTAATTCGAATTGAGTCCTTCTAGTGACTACATCATGACGGTGTTCTACAAAGTAATGAATCAAGTCTTTGACGTTCAACATCTGTGGTCTTCCATTTACTAAGGCAATGTTGTTTACGCTAAAAGAAGACTGCAATTGCGTAAATTTATAAAGCGTATTCAAAACTACATTTGGAACAGCATCACGTTTTAATTCATAAACGATTCGCATTCCGTTTCTATCTGACTCATCTCGAATATTTGAAATACCTTCAATTTTTTTATCATTTATCAAATCGGCAGTTTTCTTTATCATGTCAGCTTTATTGACTTGATAAGGAATTTCTGAAACGATAATAGCATCTTTACCATTTGACTCTTCAAAACTTATTTTGGCACGAATGACAATCCTTCCTCTTCCGGTTTTGAATGCTTCACGCACACCTTCCATTCCATAAATTATTCCTCCGGTTGGAAAATCAGGTGCTTTTATATGTGTAATTAATTCATCTATTTCAATCTCATTGTTATCGATATAAGCCAATGTTCCATCTATAACTTCTGTTAAATTATGTGGCGCCATATTGGTAGCCATACCTACCGCAATTCCAGAAGCACCATTTATTAGTAAATTAGGCACTCGTGTAGGCATTACTTTTGGCTCATATAAAGTATCGTCAAAATTCAATTGGAAATCAACAGTTTCTTTGTCAATATCTGCCATAATGTCTTCAGACATCTTTTTCATTCTGGCTTCAGTATAACGCATTGCTGCAGGACTGTCACCATCAACCGAACCAAAATTACCTTGCCCATCAATTAACAAATAACGTAAACTCCATTCCTGAGCCATACGAACCATCGCATCATAAACAGAAGTATCTCCATGAGGGTGATATTTTCCCAAAACTTCTCCAACAATTCTCGCGGATTTTTTGTGAGCTCTATTTGAAAAAACTCCTAAATCATACATTCCATATAACACTCTTCTATGTACAGGTTTTAGGCCATCACGCACATCTGGTAGCGCTCTTGAGACAATTACAGACATCGAATAATCGATGTATGCTGATTTCATTTCATCTTCTATGTTAATAGGAATTAACTTTTCTCCGTCAGACATATTTTATAAATTATTAATAAAAAAATTGATTTAAATTCAAAATGTGCTAATATAAGCTATTTATCCCTTTTAGAGTTATTTTTAATTCAAAAATTTCAAAGATTTATTAACAAAATAGGTGCATTTTTTGGTTAATAAAATAGTTCTATTACTGCTAATATTATTGACTTTTTTTTGTCACTTAGCTGACACTACTTTTAGACGGAATGATTTTTGCATAAATCATAGATAATAACTAAATTTACATATACCAATATTATATATATGGATGATAATTTTTCACCAAGAGTTAAAGATGTTATAACCTACAGTAAGGAAGAGGCTTTGCGCTTAGGCCATGACTTTATTGGCACAGAACATCTTATGCTTGGTATCCTGAGAGATGGAAATGGTAAAGCGATTGCTATTTTAAACAACCTATCTATAGATTTAGAACATTTGAGAAAAAAAGTGGAGGTGTTAAGCCCAGCGAATCCAAATGTTGAAATTAGCAACGAGAAAAAGAACTTACACTTGACACGTCAAGCCGAAAGAGCACTAAAAACAACTTTTTTAGAAGCAAAAGTATTTCAAGCGACTTCAATTAGTACGGCTCATTTACTATTGTGTATTTTAAGAAATGAGAATGATCCAACAACAAAATTATTGCATCGTCTAAAAATAGACTATAATGTAGTTAAAGAACAATATTTAAATATGACACCAAACGATGAAGATTTTATGGACAACCTACCTAAAAACGAGGCATATAATGACGATTCTGGACAAGATGACAGTTTAAAAGAAGGTAGTTTTAATAATCCAGGGAACAAAACTAATAAAAAATCTAAAACTCCTGTTTTGGATAATTTTGGTCGCGACTTAACTGAGATGGCTGAAGAAGGAAAACTCGACCCTGTAGTGGGTCGTGAAAAAGAAATTGAGAGAGTTTCTCAAATTTTAAGTCGTAGAAAGAAAAATAATCCATTATTAATTGGTGAACCTGGTGTGGGTAAATCTGCCATTGCCGAAGGATTGGCTTTGCGAATTATACAGAAAAAAGTCTCCCGTATTCTTTTTAACAAAAGAGTGGTTACACTTGATTTAGCTTCATTAGTTGCCGGTACAAAATACCGAGGACAATTCGAAGAGAGAATGAAGGCGGTAATGAATGAATTAGAGAAAAATGATGACATCATTCTATTTATAGATGAAATTCACACTATCGTAGGTGCTGGTGGCGCAACAGGATCTTTAGATGCCTCTAACATGTTCAAACCTGCTTTAGCAAGAGGCGAAATACAATGTATTGGTGCAACCACTTTAGACGAATACCGACAATATATTGAAAAAGATGGTGCGTTAGAAAGACGTTTTCAAAAAGTAATTGTAGAACCTACATCAGTGGAAGAAACTATTACGATTTTGAACAATATCAAAAACAAATACGAAGACCATCATAATGTTATTTACACCGACGAAGCTATTGAAGCCTGCGTAAAATTGACCAATAGATATATGTCAGAACGTTTTCTTCCGGACAAAGCTATTGATGCTTTGGATGAAGCGGGTTCAAGAGTGCACATCACCAATATTGATGTACCCAAACAAATTTTGGATTTGGAACGCCAATTGGAAGAAGTACGAGACCTTAAAAATTCTGTTGTAAAAAAACAGAAATATGAAGAAGCTGCCAAACTTCGTGATGATGAAAAAAAACTTGAAAAAGACTTAGCCATCGCTCAAGAACAATGGGAAGAAGACTCTAAAAACAATCGTATCAGAGTTACTGAGGATAATGTAGCCGATGTAGTATCTATGATGACTGGAATTCCTGTAAATCGTATAGCACAAACAGAAAGCAATAAATTGGCTCATCTTCCAGAATTGATAAATGGAAAAGTAATAGGACAAAACGAAGCCGTGATGAAAATATCACGTTCCATTCAACGAAATCGCGCTGGATTGAAAGATCCAAATCGTCCTATTGGTTCCTTTATTTTCTTGGGCCAAACAGGAGTTGGAAAAACACAATTAGCTAAAGTTTTGGCGAAAGAATTATTCGATTCTGAAGATGCTTTGATTAGAATTGACATGAGTGAATACATGGAAAAATTCGCTATTTCAAGATTAATTGGTGCACCTCCAGGATATGTAGGCTATGAAGAAGGTGGTCAATTAACCGAAAAAGTGAGAAGAAAACCTTATTGTGTGGTGCTTTTAGACGAAATTGAAAAAGCACATCCCGATGTGTTTAATATGATGCTTCAAGTTTTGGATGATGGTTATTTGACAGATAGTTTAGGACGAAAAATTGACTTCAAAAACACCATTATCATCATGACATCTAATGTTGGCGCACGGCAATTGAAAGACTTTGGTCAAGGTGTTGGTTTTGGAACCGCAGCAAAAGTAGCTCAAGCAGATGATTATTCAAAAAGTGTGGTAGAAAATGCTTTGAAAAAAACCTTTGCTCCAGAATTTTTAAATAGAATTGATGATGTAATTGTCTTCAATCCGTTAGAAAAACATGATATCGATTTGATTATCGAAATTGAATTGAAAAAACTATTCGGAAGAGTGGAAGAATTAGGTTATAAACTTAATTTATCTGACACTGCCAAAGCTTTTATTGCCGAAAAAGGTTTTGACAAACAATTTGGTGCACGTCCCTTAAAAAGAGCCATTCAAAAATATGTTGAAGATGCTTTAGCAGAAGAAATTATTACTTCCAAAATAGCATCAGGCGACGAAATTTTTATGGATTTAGACGAAGTAGCTCAAGAGCTTATCGTTAAAATTCAAAAAGCTGAAAAACCAACTAAATAATAAAGTCTAACTTAGAATAAGCCACGAATGCACGAATAATTTTATTGTTTTATTCGACTTTCGTGGTTTTTTAATTGATTACAATGCCAGAAAATAAAATAATATTAGGTTCAGAAGAATGGTGTTCTTTTCCTGAACTTGGAATTCCAGCCATCAAAGCCAGAGTTGATTCTGGGGCTAAAACCTCTGCGCTTCACGCCATTAATATTGCTCCCTTTGTAAAGGAAGATGAAAATTGGGTAAAATTTGATATTAATCCTATTCAGAATAATCTAAAAACCGTTATTCATTGTCAAGCAAAATTAATAGATAAACGCATCGTTAAAAGTTCGAGTGGCTTTAGAGAGCAGCGCTATGTTATTCAAACGCCATTAAAAATTGGAAATGATTCTTGGGAAATTGAAATGACATTGACCAATAGGGATTCTATGGGTTTCCGAATGCTTTTAGGTCGCGAAGCCATGAGTGGCAGAATATTAGTGGACCCAGAACAAAAATATTTACTTGGACAAACCACAAACGAAACGCTGAAAGATTTATATTTAGATGTTATAGTAAATAAATCAGGATTACGAATTGGTCTTTTAGCTAGTAATCCTGAATTATATAGTAACAAACGCATTATGGAAGCTGGCGAAATGCGCGGTCATGAAATGCACTTTTTGAACATCAAAGAATGCTACATGAAACTGGATGCCGTTAAACCAGAAATTCATTATCGTGGCGGAAAAATATTAGATAATTTTGATGCTATTATCCCGAGAATTCGACCTAGTATTACGTTTTATGGTTGTGCTTTAACTCGTCAGTTTGAAGCTATGAAAGTCTTTTGCTTAAACTCGGCAGCAGCCATTACACAATCTCGGGACAAACTGTTTTCATTGCAATTGCTTTTGCATCATGGGGTTGACATTCCCACAACTGGTTTTGCAAACTCACCATTGGATACAGATGATTTGATTAAAATGGTTGGCGGGTCACCGTTAATTGTAAAATTATTAGAGGGTACTCAGGGAAAAGGAGTGGTATTGGCCGAAACTAAAAAAGCAGCCGAATCGGTAATTAATGCTTTCAAAAGTTTGAATGCTAATATATTGGTACAAGAATTTATTAAAGAAGCAGATGGCAAAGACTTGCGCTTATTTGTAGTTGATGGAAAAGTGGTAGCAGCCATTCAGCGAGAAGCTGCACCAGGAGAATTCAGAGCCAATATTCACATGGGCGGAACTGCAAGTGTTATTAAACCCACAAGTGACGAAAAAAAGATTGCCATTAAAGCGGCCAAAGCCATGGATTTAAAAGTGGCGGGTGTAGATATTATTCGATCCTCTAAAGGCCCGTTATTGTTAGAAGTAAATTCATCACCAGGATTAGAAGGAATTGAAGGCGCAACCAATAAAGACATTGCAGGAGAAATGATTAAAGCCATTGAGAAAAACTTTAAACTAAAAATTAATGAATCCCTATCTTGACATCGTTTTAAGAAGTGTAAGTGTCTATCTTTTTATGGTAATGGCACTTAGGATTTTTGGCAAAAAACAATTATCACAATTGAATACTGCCGATGTAATTCTAATTTTACTCATAAGCAACTCGGTTCAAAATGCTATGGTTGGAAATAACACGTCTTTGTATGGCGGAATAGTGGCTGCTTTAGCGCTTTTTATAGTTAATTTGCTTTTCAAAAAACTGATGCTAAAATCTTCGTTTGTCAAAGAACTTGTTCAAGACACTCCTGAAATCCTGATACATAATGGTAAAATTGCTTTTAGCACCATCTCCAAACTTGGTATTACTAATGATGAACTACAGGAAGCAATGCGCGAACATGGCGTAGAATATTATAAAGACGTCAAACTAGCCATGTTTGAAATTGATGGAAGCATTAGCATCATCTCGGGAGCTGAACATCTAACGCAAACCCATCACAAACGCAGAGTTCACAAAACATTGGGGAATGTAAATAATTAAGTATTCAATTAAGACTTATATTTAGAGTTACTCTTCCAAATCAATATAAAAAGTATTCAAAAAAGCTACCGAGTTTTCTATGTCATAATGCAAAATTCGGTCTTCTTTTACCAAAGGTACTTCGGCTCTATAAGATTTCAAGAACATTTCAATAAAGCTACTAGATTGTAAAGGTCTTCTAAACTCAATAGCTTGTGAAGCATTCATTAATTCTATGGCTAAAATGCGTTCCAAGTTTTCCATGATGCGCAAACATTTAGTAGCGGCATTAGCCCCCATAGAAACGTGGTCTTCTTGTCCGTTGCTAGAAACAATGCTATCTACACTAGCTGGTGTCGCCAATTGTTTGTTTTGACTTGCAATACTGGCAGCGGTATATTGTGGTATCATAAATCCAGAATTTAATCCAGGGTTGTCTATCAAGAAAGGAGGCAAACCACGCAAACCTGCTATTAATTGGTAAGTTCTTCTTTCGGAAATGCTACCTAATTCTGCCAATGCAATTGACAAGAAATCTAAGGCTAATGCCAAAGGTTGTCCGTGAAAATTGCCGCCCGAAATAATCACATCTTCGTTACTAAAAATATTTGGATTATCCGTAACCGAGTTGATTTCGGTTTTGAATACTTTTTTGGCATAATCAATAGCATCTTTGGAAGCGCCATGCACTTGAGGAATACAACGGAACGAATAGGGATCTTGCACGTGTTGTTTTTCTTGTGCTATGATTTGGCTATCTTCTAGCAAATCGGTCATACGTTTGGCGGTTACAATTTGCCCTTTGTGTGGGCGTACATAATGAATTAATTCGTTGAAAGGTTCTATACGTCCATCAAATCCTTCTAAAGAAATAGCCGAAATCACATCAGCCAAATAGGAAAATTTCATAGATTTTAGTAAAACATAACAACCATAAGCACTCATAAATTGCGTTCCGTTTAATAAAGCCAAACCTTCTTTGGATTGCAACACAATCGGTTGCCAATTAAAATGTTTTAAAACTTCGGAGGTATGTACTTTTTTGCCTTCAAAATTCACTTCGCCTTCTCCTAATATCGGT
>CALPPS020000012.1 GCA_943325515.2 Flavobacterium psychrophilum | reverse complement strand
TAATTATTGGCAAGACGAGTCAGGATATGAATGCTTGTGAAGTAATTTGGTCTTTTTTCAAAAGATTTAGAAGACTTTAAGAAATTAAGCTTTGATTTATTCCATAAAAAAAGAGGTCTATTAAGACCTCTTTTTCATTTGCTCCCCCTCTTGGGCTCGAACCAAGGACCCTCTGATTAACAGTCAGATGCTCTAACCAACTGAGCTAAGGAGGAAGATGTTATATCTTTTAAGCGGTTGCAAATATAGAACGAATTTTATTTTTTGCAAATAAAAAACAATAAAATTTCAAAAAATATTACTTGCCTATAATTGCCTTGTAAATATCATTTCCATTAGCAAATAACAACAATGAAATAAGTAAAACAAAGCCAACCATTTGGGCTCTTTCTAAGAACTTATCACTTGGCTTTTTGCCCGAAATAATTTCATAGAATAAGAACATCACATGCCCCCCATCTAAAGCTGGAATTGGCAATAAATTCATTACCCCAAGCATAATAGATAGCAAAGCTGTAATACTCCAAAACGCTTCCCAGCTCCATGTTTGTGGAAATATATTGAAAATTGCAGCAAATCCGCCCACGCCTTTATAAGCACCAGTGCTAGGATTAAATATCAATTTCAATTGTTTCCAGTAATTCCCCAATTGAGCAAACCCTTTATCAATGCCAATAGGAATTGACTCCAAGAAACCAAATTGCTCTGTACTGAATTTATAGTAACCCAATTTTTCTAAATTTTGTTCTTTTAAAGCGCCTAGATTTACGCCTAGTTTACCCTCCTTAGTAATTTTCAACAAAACAGGGACTTTTACTTCATTTCGCAATACAAAAGCCGCTAAAGTTTCTCCTTTATGTGCTTGAAGTATAATTGCAGCTTGATCAAAATATTTGACAGTATCCCCATTGATAGAAATGATAATATCTTTTGGCTTCAATATACCTTTGTTAGGCGAATCATCAGCTAAAGCACCAACCACAAATGGCATTCTTAGGGCTATTAAACTTTTTTTATCGGCATCAATAAAGTTACCTATGAAGTTGTGAGGAATAGTTATAGTTTGTTCTGTACCATCTCGCTCTACCACCACACTTTTGGATGTTAAAATATCTAAATTAACGGATGGCTCAAATCGTTCAATTTTTTTTCCGTCAACAGCTACTAGTTTATCTCCTGTTTTAAATCCAAGTTTTTCAACAACAGGATTAGTAATCCAAACACCATCTTTTATATTGTCATTTTTGATATAGTATTCTCCATATACATAAGTCATTCCTATGTAGATTAAAAACGCTAATATAAAATTCACAGTAACTCCACCAAGCATAATAATTAAACGTTGCCAAGCTGGTTTTGAACGAAATTCCCAAGGTTGTGGCTCTTGAGCTAATTGTTCCTTGTCCATGCTTTCATCTATCATTCCTGATATTTTTACATAACCTCCTAATGGCAACCAACCAATACCATATTCTGTTTCACCAATTTTCTTTTTGAGTAAAGAAAATTTGATGTCAAAAAACAAGTAGAACTTTTCCACTCGGGTTTTGAATAATTTAGCAGGAATGAAATGTCCTAATTCGTGAAGTATAATTAACAGTGATAAGCTTAGTAAGAATTGAGATAATTTGATTACAATTTCCATTTTTTATTGTCAGTTTCTTTTAAAAGCACAAAAGTAAGGTTTTCACCTTACTCCTGCATATAATATTATATGAAGATTATTTTTTTATGAATTTTTTATGAAATGTCCCTTCAGAAGTTTGAATATCTATGTAATGAACACCTGTTGACAATGTAGTTACGTTAAAATCTGAATTTGTGTTTTCTAATACTATTTGTCCAAGATGATTATAAACGGTTACTTTTTCTAAATCTACAGTAGATGGCATTTGAATATGCAATACATCAGAACTTGGATTAGGATAAATACGAATAGCATTAGTGACATCAAAGTTTTGATTACTTAATGTTACTGTGGAGTTTTTAGAAATAATATGTCTATCGGGATCAAATTCAACACTAGTAATAGGGAAGGCAACATTTTGTATGAATTCTTCACCATCTATAGTATTATCTAAAACTAAATCGGCTTGCTCGCCATTGGCTCCAAATACTCTAACCGGAACGGGCATTTCAAAATAGGTAACCGAAGGATCAGACTGTGTTTGATTCACCACAAATTTAACTTGTCCTGTTCCCCAATTTTGGGCCGTTATAGTATAAATTGGATACCCTTGATTGTAAACCCAATCATTAAAAAATTCGGTTAAATCTTGACCAAAAACCGCTTCTAAATGAGTTTGCAAATCAGCTGTAACGGCATATTTATAGGCCAAATCAGTATCAGCTAAATAATTTTTCAAAGCTTGAAAGAAAGCAACATAACCCATTTTGTAACGCAACATTTCCAAAACCATGGCTCCTTTATTATAACTCAATCGGCTACTAAAAATACGGTTGACACTAGTGGCTTGTGTATCAGTTAAATAAAGATTACCTGTAGGGAATGTTGTAATATTATTAATCATAGCGTCTTTTTCAGATATAAAAGCCGTTGAGCCATCAATGTCTTCAATTACCAATGCGGCTAAATAAGTAGCAAAACCTTCATTAAGCCAAATGTCTTTCCAAGTCCCACAAGTAATTTTATCACCAAACCATTGGTGGGCTAATTCATGAGCAATTAATTCTCTGCTAAAATTTTGCATAAAAGATACCGTAGTATGTTCCATGCCGCCACTCCAACCAAACTGGGCATGACCATATTTTTCATTTTTAAACGGATAGGGTTCAAAAAGTGTTTCATATAAAGTCATTATGTCTGGAGTTTGAGACAAATCAGAAACAGCAGAAGCATAATTTTCAGGATAGATATAATTTATAATTGGAAAAGGAGTTGTAATTCCTGCCGTCTGATTATACACTCGATAATTGGTCACCGCTAAAGCTATCAAATAAGCTGGAATAGGATAACCGTGATGAAAGTGAGTTGTTTTATTAGACCCCGAAATTACTGGAGCTGTAGTCTCAACTCCGTTGGCAACGCTAACATACTGTGATGGCGCCGTAATATATATATCGATACTATCTATCTTGTCATTTAAATCTTGTTTACAAGGCCACCAATCTCTCGCGCCAAATGGTTCTGATAGTGTCCAAATAATTGGCGAACCATTATGAGTGTCTTTAGTAAATGCTTGTTCGCCAGTAGCAGGTGCCCCAGAATAATTAATTTCTACTGTAGTAGAGTTTCCAGTAGTTATAGTTGTACCAAGATTAATTACCAATTCGTTGCTGGTATTTTGAGTGAAAGTTAAATTGGTGCTACCTCTTTTCACAGTATTTACCATTAATTGATTGGTTAAATCAAAGGTAACTTTAGTCATATTTGACAATGCTTTGAAAGTATGCGTAACTTTTCCTGTAATTGCCTCAAAATTAGGATTAACCGTGAATTCCAATTTACTATAGGTCAGGTCATAATTAGCCGTATTAAGGTTTACTTGCAAATTCATAAGCTTTGAAGCCGACTTCATTTCTGCTTCAGCAATTCTATTAGTTATATTATGATTGTTTTGAGCAAAAACAGAACACAGCGAAAGACAACAAAGTAAAACGTAGTTTTTAATCATGATAGCAGGGTAATTTTTGCGAATATAATAATAAAGAACACTAATTATTATTAAATTTTTGGTAAAAAGTTATAAGAAAAACAGTTTCGTACTAGTTTTCCCTAAAATTAGTTTCCTTTTTAATTTTTTTAAATTAAAGTTTGAACCAAGAAAATACCATGAAGAAACAATAATTAAATTCGTATGAAACATTTCATTAAATTTGCGTTCTTATAAAGAAAATGTCATGTTACAAATAAGTTACATTAGAGAAAATAAAGACAAAGTGATTACTGCTTTAGCGAAAAAACATATGGATGCCAAAGCTATTGTTTCAGCAATAATACTTTTGGATGAAAACAGAAGAAGCACTCAAGTCACCCTTGACAATACCTTAGCCGAAGCCAACAAAATTTCCTCAGCCATTGGCGAAATGATGAAAAATGGTGAAAAAGCTAAAGCCGAAATTCTAAAACAAAAAACAACTCAGCTCAAAGAAACTAGCAAAGAATTATCTGAAAAATTAGAAGCTTTTACTAACGATTTGACACAAAAAATGTATTTGTTGCCAAATCTTCCTGCCGACATCGTTCCTGAAGGCAAAACACCTGAAGAAAATCTGAATGTATTTCAAGAAGGAGAAATCCCAGTTTTACATGAAGGAGCAAAACCTCATTGGGAATTAGTAAAAAAATATGACATCATCGATTTTGAATTAGGTGTAAAAATTACTGGTGCAGGTTTTCCTGTTTATAAAGGAAAAGGTGCCAAACTACAACGCGCCTTAATTGCCTATTTCTTAGATAAAAACACAGAAGCTGGTTACCAAGAATTCCAAGTACCCCATTTAGTAAATGAAGCTTCAGGTTATGGAACGGGACAATTGCCAGATAAAGAAGGGCAAATGTACCATGTTGGGCTAGATGATTTATATTTAATTCCAACTGCCGAAGTTCCTGTGACGAACTTGTTTCGTGATGTAATTTTACAAGAAAATGAATTACCTGTTTTATGTACGGGTTATACCCCATGTTTTCGTCGTGAAGCAGGTTCTTATGGTGCGCACGTTCGCGGTTTAAATCGTTTACACCAATTTGACAAAGTAGAAATTGTTCGTGTAGAACATCCTGACAAATCTTATGAAGCTTTGGATAGCATGGTTGAACACGTAAAAAATATTCTTCAAGAATTGAAATTACCTTATAGAATTCTGCGTCTTTGTGGAGGCGATATGAGTTTTGCTTCAGCATTAACTTATGATTTCGAAGTATTTTCAACAGCACAAGATCGTTGGTTAGAAATATCTTCAGTTTCTAATTTTGAAACCTTCCAAGCCAATCGATTAAAATTGCGTTTTAAAGGTAAAGATGGAAAAACACAATTGGCTCATACACTCAACGGAAGTTCATTAGCTTTGCCAAGAGTTTTAGCTGGTATAATTGAAAATTATCAAACCCCTGAAGGCATCGTAATTCCAGAAGTATTGCGCCCTTATACTGGATTTGATATCATTAACTAAAAAGTTAATCTTTAGCAGACAATGTACTAAACCGACACAAAAAGTGTTACTTTAGTACGATGTTGATTTTAATAAAATCTATGAAAAAAATTCTTTGTATAACATTCTTTTTACTTTCCATTCTTGTTCATGCCCAGAACGAGCAATTGGCTAATAATTATTTTGACAGAGGAGAATTCGAAAAAGCATTGATTAGTTATCAGGATTTACTCAAAACCCAAATTGGTAACTTTAATTATTTTCAAAGAGTTGTAGAATGTTACCAACAGTTGCAACAATATGATAAGGCTCAAAAAGCCATTGAAGACCAATTAGAACGTTTTAAACAAAATCAAGTATTAGTTGAATTGGGATACAATTATCAATTGCAAAAAAACCAAGAGAAAGCCACAAAATATTATGACCAAGCCATCTCCAAAATCAAAAAAAATGCCGTTGAAGTCTATGGAATTGCTTATACTTTTGAAAAAAAGGCACTCTATGATTATGCCTTATTAGCTTACAAAACAGCCCTTGAAACAGATCCTAAATTAAGTTTTAATTTTCAAATGGCAATGCTCTATGGGCAACAAGGAAATACTGATTTGATGATAGAAACCTATCTCATGGAGTCTTTTCAAAACCCGCAAAATCTTCCTGTTATTCAAAATCAATTAGCACTATTTATGATTGATAATGGTGATGTTAGCTTCAACGATACATTAAAAAAAGCCTTATTGTTGAGAACTCAAAAAACACAAGATATTTTTTGGAATGATTTCTTAAGCTGGTATTTTGTGCAACTAAAGGAATACGGAAAAGCTTTTATACAACAAAAAGCAATTTACAAAAGAAAACCAGATTCGTTTGGAAATATTATCAATTTAGCTCAAATGGCGATTAATGATAATGACAAAGAATCTGCTAAAGAAATTTTGACCTTTGTACTAGATAATTCAAAAGACTTAGATGTGCTCATTCAGTCACATACCTATTTGATAGAAATGGAAATTGACCATGCTTTAGAAAAAGACTATCCGGCTATTACTGCAGAATTAGACGCTTTGATAAAAGAATTTGGTGTGAGCCCATACACACTTTCATTATTAAAACTTCAAGCAAATTTTACTGCATTTCATTTAAAAGATTCAGAAAAAGCAAAAGCAATTTTAAAAAATGCTATGGAAATTCCAATCAACAGGAATCAATTGGCAGAAGTAAAAATGGAATTGGCAGACATACTTCTTTACGAAGAAAAATTCAACCAAGCATTGATTTATTATTCTCAAATTGATGAAGAAATGGGTGGCGATGTTATTGGACAAGAAGCAAGTTTGAAAACAGCCAAAACTAGTTATTTCAAAACTGATTTTGACTGGGCATCGCACCAATTAAAAGTACTAAAATCGGTGTCATCACAATTGATAGCCAATGATGCTTTGGATTTATTCTTATTAATAAGCGACAATACTGTTGAAGACTCAACTCAAGTAGCGCAGAAGAAGTTTGCTCGCGCAGATTTTCTTTTATTTCAAAACAAAAAACAAGAATCTTTAGCACAGTTTCAATTGATTTTAAAAGAACACAAAGGCGAAGACATTGAACCTGTTACTCTATTGCGCATTGGAAAAATCTATGAAAAAATGGGTGATTTCAATAACGCGTTAGAAAATTATAACGAAATCATTACCAAGCACAAAGACTGCATTTACATAGATGAAGCGCTTTACTTTTCAGCGGAAATTTATAATACACAGTTGAATGCTATTGAAAAAGCAAAACCACTCTATGAGGAAATGATTTTCAAACACGAAGACAGTATTTACTTTGTTGACTCGAGGAACAAATACCGAAAGTTGCGCGGAGATACTAATCTTTAGTGTTAAGTTAGCAGTCGCAGTTGGCCGTTTTTCATGAACTTCATAAATCTTTTAAACTTATAACCCATAAATCAAAAATGATACTTTACAACGTTACTATAAACATACATGAAAGTGTACACGACCAATGGATGCAATGGATGCAAGAAAAGCATATAAAAGATGTTTTAGCCACGGGAAAATTCACTTCGGCTCGAATGGTAAAAGTTTTGGTAGAAGAAGAAATGGGCGGAACTACCTATTCTATTCAATACACAACTGATAGCAAAGAAACTTTGCAAAACTATTATGAACAAGATGCACCAACACTTCGTGAAGAAGGTAATCGTTTATTTGGAGACAAAATGCTTGCTTTCAGAACAGAACTGGAGTTGATATCGGAACATTTGTCTTTTGTCATTGCTTCGCCAGTTCGCTTACACTTGTGTCCCGCGCAGGCGGAAATCCGAAACTAATAGTAAAATGGAATAAAGTTAATAAATGATTGTCTTTCCCGCCTGCTCGGGAAAAACAAAAAAGAGAAGAAAGAGTATAGAAATAAAACAGCAGATGTTTAAAACCATCCATCAATATTATGTATACATTTTAGCCAGTAAAAAGAATGGAACCTTATACATTGGGATGACAAATGATTTAGAAACAAGGGTTTTACAACACAAACAAAAAATAAATGAAGGTTTTACTTCAAAATATAATGTTATAAATTTAGTTTATTTTGAAAACCATCAATATGTAAACGATGCCATTAAAAGAGAAACGCAACTCAAGAAATGGAATCGTCAATGGAAAATAAATTTGATTGAAGAAGAGAATAAAGATTGGAAAGACCTGTCTGAAGATTGGTTTAATTAGTTTGTCTTTCCCGCGAAGGCGGGAATCCAGAAACAAATAGTAAATTAGAATAAAGATTGGAAAGACCTGTCTGAAGATTGGTTTAATTAGATTGTCTTTCCCGCGAAGGCGGGAATCCAAAAAACATAAACATAGATTCCCGCCTGCGCGGGAATTACAAAAGAGTATGGACGTAAAAGCCAAAAAACATCTCGGGCAACATTTCTTAACCGATGAAACTATTGCAAAAAACATAGCCGATACACTGAGCTTTTCTGGCTATGATACTATTTTGGAAATTGGCCCTGGAATGGGTGTTTTGACTAAATATCTATTAGAAAAACCTACCACCACTTATGTTATTGAAATAGACCGAGAATCGGTGGAATATTTAGCTACCCATTATCCAAAACTGCAAGGCAAAATTATTTCCAAAGATGTTTTAAAATATAATATTAATGAAGTTTTCGAAGGAAAACCATTTGCTATCATTGGCAATTTTCCCTATAATATTTCAACTCAAATTGTTTTTCGTTGTTTAGAATTGCGCGAACAAGTTCCCGAGTTTTCGGGTATGTTTCAAAAAGAAGTAGCCGAACGAATTTGTTCCAAAAAAGGCAATAAAGTATATGGTATTTTATCTGTTTTAACTCAAGCTTTTTATGATGCTGAATACCTTTTCACGGTTGACGAACATGTTTTTAATCCACCTCCAAAAGTAAAATCGGGTGTCTTACGATTGCGTAGAAAACAAAATTTTCATTTGCCTTGCAATGAAAAAATGTTTTTTAGTGTAGTAAAAACTGGGTTTCAACAGCGTCGTAAAACATTAAGAAATAGTTTAAAATCCTTCAATCTTTCGGATAATTTAAAAGAAGATAGTATCTTTGACCTCAGACCGGAGCAACTTTCTGTAGAACAGTTCATCGAACTTACCCTAAAAATAGAAGCCAATGCAGTTTAAAATCAGCAAAGAACTCTTAGCGCAAATTGAGCAACTTATTCATACTAATAATGATCAAGAATTGATTGTGTTGTTGAATGATTTGCACCATGCTGATATTGCTGAGATTTTTGATGAATTAGAAATTGAAGAAGCTACTTATATATTTAAAATTCTAGATAGCGAAATCACCGCCGAAATTCTGCCAGAACTAGAGGATGATATTCGTGAAAAAATTCTTCAAGGTCTTTCTGCCAAAGAAATAGCTGAAGAATTAGACGAGTTAGACACCGATGACGCCGCCGACATTATTGCCGAACTTTCACAAAGCAAAAAAGAAGAAGTAATCTCCGAGTTAGAAGACGTTGAACACGCCAAAGACATTGTCGATTTATTACGCTACAACGAAGATACCGCCGGCGGTTTGATGGGAAAAGAATTGGTCAAAGTCAATGAAAATTGGAATGTGTTAACTTGTGTGAAAGAAATGCGTATTCAAGCAGAATACGTGACCAGAGTACATTCCATTTATGTAGTTGATGATGAAAACCGATTAAAAGGAAGACTATCTCTAAAAGATTTATTGACAACGTCTACAAAAACTCCTATAAGTGATGTTTACATCAAAAAAGTAGATTCTGTAAAAGTGGATACCCCTAATACTGAAGTAGCTCGAATCATGCAAAAATATGATTTGGAAGCCATTCCTGTTGTGGATGAAATGGGAAGACTAGTAGGAAGAGTTACCATTGATGATATCGTTGACGTAATCAAAGACGAAGCCGACAAAGATTACCAATTAGCTGCGGGTATCTCTCAAGACGTTGAGGCCGATGACAGCATTTTGGAACTCACCAAAGCGAGATTGCCTTGGTTGGTTTTAGCACTCTTAGGAGGATTTATTAGTGTGAAAATGTTAGGTTTATTCGAAGGAGCTATGTTAGAACATGGAGAATTATTTTTCTTTACACCTCTAATCGCCGCCATGGCCGGAAACGTTGGTGTTCAATCATCTGCAATAATAGTACAAGGCTTAGCAAATCACTCTATAAGCGGTTCTATTTTTAACCGATTATTAAAAGAAATTTCATTAAGCCTTTTAAACGGAGCCATATTAGCCACAATACTTTTTTTAGGAAGTCATTTTCTTTTAGGAGTTGAACCTAAAATTGGAATGATTGTTACAATTGCATTAGTATCTGTAATAATTATTGCTTCTCTTATAGGCACTTTTATCCCGCTTTTATTAGACAAATTAGGAATTGATCCCGCTTTGGCCACAGGGCCATTTATTACTACCAGTAATGACATCTGTGGAATTTTGATTTACTTTTCGATTGCAAAATTGATTCTTGGCTTTTAATCAATTAGTAGCGCAATAGTTTCTTTCTTTAGTCTTATGTTCCCGCTGTCCATTATATCTTTTTCTTTTGCAAAGAAAAAGGATGTTATTCCCATCGGGGCTATTAAGGACGTACTTCTTTCTTTTAAATAGTGGATTCGCGCCTGATCGGGAAAGACAGCCGCTACTAATCATTTTTTACTAAACTAGTACTTTCCTTATTGTCTTTCCCGCGCAGGCGGGAATCCACATCTTGCTTCATTGTATTTTTCTTTTGATAGTAATAACAAAAAAGTAACAAAAAAAGCCCATAATATATTGATTTACAATATAATTATGGACTTTTAAGTACCCTTCACTATTAAGTTGTCGAACCATTTTATAGTAGATTTAAAACGATTACACTACGCCTACTTACTGCTAACAAAAAAGCCACAGTTTCCTGTGGCTCAATTTTAACTTAGCTAAACTTATTGTAAGATAATCTTTTTAATATCCACAATCTGACCTTGAGGGTTGATTATTTGAACAAAGTACATTCCAGTTCCGCCCCATGTTG
This sequence comes from Flavobacterium psychrophilum, assembly GCA_943325515.2. Classification (GTDB taxonomy): domain Bacteria; phylum Bacteroidota; class Bacteroidia; order Flavobacteriales; family Flavobacteriaceae; genus Flavobacterium; species Flavobacterium psychrophilum_R. Next base: position 27,415 of record CALPPS020000012.1, on the reverse strand, counting down.
CTAGTTGCATAGTGCTGTTTGTCCCAGAAGTTGTTATTGGTGTTGTTGCCACTTCTTGACCCAATGAATTAATGATTTTCAATGTTCCGCCATTCAAATTAGTGATGTTGTTGAAACTGATGTTGATTTCACTGCTGGCTGGGTTTGGAGCAATTGTAATGTTGTTTGCCCAAGTAACAGGGTCATTGAATGACAACTGACCAACATTAATGACAAGCGTATCTGTAACGGTAATGTTTGTGATACATTGATTGACATTGTACAAGTTGGTGATTTCTTCTTGGGTTAAAGCTCGGTTCCAGATACCTATGTCGTCCATATCCCCCTTCCAAAATCTAGCATTTGCTGCTTGCCAGTATCCTAAAAACAACGATGGAGAATTATTATAATTTAGGGACCATGGTGTTTCTGTAACCAAGTTGCCATTTAAGTATACTCTAACAACACCTAAACTATATGATAGAATTACATGATTCCAATTATTAGTTGATAAAAGTACTTCATTTGAATTTATAAAATTATATCCGTTATTTGAAAAATTAGAAATAGTTTGGAATACCCAATTATTAGAAGATGCATGATTGTTATCAATAATTACCGCATGACCATTTTGATTACCTGGTTTTACCCACATTGATATAGAAAAAGAAGTGTAATTGAAAAAGTTACCTAGCCCAATATTATCATTAATACCATCAAAATTATAAGCACTATTTGTATTCCCAAATCTATCTGTAGTTAAAGTTGCCCCATTTACAGTTCCATTGTTTGCATTACCACTTTCATCGTTGGCGTTACCACAAAATGGCCAATAACCCACAAGTCCCGTTGTAGGTACATTGGCTGGCAAACATGCTGTTTGAGGCAAAGATGAGTTATATAAGTTGTTTATTTCTTGTTCTGTTAATGCTCTATTCCAAAAACCTACATCATCTAATTTACCATTAAGAAAGTCGTATTGTGTTGCAACACCAATACCAAAAAAAAGTGGTTCACTTGGTCTTGTAGTTTGCTGAGAAATGTTTGAAGCTTGCGTCCAAAATAATACATTATCTAAATACATTTTAACATAAGTTCCATTTTCAAAAACACTTACAAAATGATGCCAAGAATTTACAGAGGGTGGGGTTTGATTTATTGGGTAGGATTGGAAAGTGTTAATTCCATTATCATTAAATATGTAAGTTGAAAAACCATATTCACTGCCAAAGTTTCTATACCCAATTAGAAAATTTCTATTTAAATTATTTATACCAGAATGGTTGCCAAAAAAAATAAAATCATTTGAACCAAGAGAATTTAAATTATATGTTGGCATATTTACCCAACAAGAGACAGTAAAGGAACTATTTGATGCGTAATTTGGAGCTTGTATAAAATCATTAATACCATCAAAACTATATGCATTATTGGGACTTCCAAATCTATCAACAGTTAATGTTGGGCCATTTACTACCCCGTTGTAACCATTTCCACTTTCATCATTGGCGTTTCCACTAAAAGGCCAATAACCAACAAGACCATTGGTAGGAACATATGAAGGCACTTGAGCAAAAAGTGTTTGGGTGGTTAAAGCTACAGCCATCACCAAAAAGAGTATTGTTTTTTTCATTTTGTTAAATGTTAAGTAATTAGACTTCAAAAGTATAAAAAAAATTGCTGCAAATATAGTAATAATTTTACAATCGGCATATATGCCGATGATGTGCCGTAGTATTAATGGAATTTTGACCTATGTCAGAAGAACAATTAATACAGCTAGGTCAGTTAATCAACGATAGAGCAAAAGCCAAGTTTAGTAACAATTTGGAGTTTGCATCTGCTTGCGATATTGACGAGAAAAGCATCCGCAGAATTCTTAATGGCAAACAAAACTTCTCTATCAATATCTTCTCAAAAATTTGTTCCGCATTGGGTGTTAAGATGTCGGAACTACTATCAGAAATCGATTTATAAAATCAACTTTAAATAAATAGAAAAAACCCCTGATTTCTCAGAGGTTTATGTACCTGTCTGCCAGCAGGGTAGCTAAATTCCATCGAAGCTAAATGGACGTATTTCTTTCTTTTAAATAGTGGATTCCCGCCTGCGCGGGAAAGACAGTCGCTACTAATCATTTTTTACTAAACTAGTACTTTCCTTATTGCCTTTCCTTATTGTCTTTCCCGCGCAGGCGGGAATCCATCTTGTTTCATTTTCTTTTCTTTTGATAGGAATGACAAAAAAGTAACAAAATAACCCTTCCGTTAAGAAGAGCTTTCGTACCTGCCGTAGGCAAGGCAGGCAGGTTCCCGCTGTCCATTATATCTTTTTCTTTTGCAAAGAAAAAGGATGTCATTCCCATCGGGGCTATTGAGGACGTATTTCTTTCTTTTAAATAGTAGATTCCCGCCTACGCGGGAAAGACAGTCGCTACTAATTCTTTATACTAAACTAGTACTTTCCTTATTGCCTTTCCTTATTGCCTTTTCTTATTGTCTTTCCCGCGCAGGCGGGAATCCACATCTTGTTTCATTGTTGTTTTCTTTTGATAGGAATGACAAAGAGTAACAAAAAAAGCCCATAATATATTGATTTACAATATAATTATGGACTTTTAAGTACCCGGAGTGGGAATCGAACCCACACACCTAAGTACACGAGTTTGAGTCGTGCGCGTCTACCAATTCCGCCATCCGGGCAGGGACAAACAACAATTAATTGTCATTCGGAGATTGATTATTATCATTTTGTGGGTGCAAATGTAAAAAAAAATCCCCGTCGAATCAAAAAATACTCTAAAATATCCTTTCAGAGTTGGATTTAATTTCTAAATTTGCACCTCGTTAACACGACACACAACTAACTAACTACACCCGAGGCGATTAATACATGAAGCTAAATACAATGATTTAGCTCAATTGTAGTGAGCGTAGCGGATAAAACAACAAATTACAATGTCGCATTTAGAACCAGAAGCAAAGATATTTGCGTGTTCGCAAAGCGTCTATCTAGCTGAACAGATGGCCAATTATTATGGTGTTCCGCTAGGTAAAGTTACGTTCTCAAAATATAGTGATGGTGAGTTTCAACCTTCTTTTGAAGAATCAATAAGAGGTTTAAGAGTATTTATTGTTTGTTCTACTTTTCCTAGTGCAGATAATTTAATGGAGCTTTTGTTGATGATTGATGCTGCAAAAAGAGCATCAGCCAGACACATAACTCCTGTTATTCCTTACTTTGGTTGGGCAAGACAAGATAGAAAAGATAAACCAAGAGTACCGATAGGAGCCAAATTAGTGGCCAAATTATTGGAAACCGCAGGCGCTACTCGAATAATGACTATGGATTTGCATGCTGACCAGATTCAAGGGTTTTTTGAAAAACCAGTGGACCATTTGTTTGCATCAACAATCTTTTTGCCCTATGTTAAAAGTCTTCAATTAGACAATTTAACTATTGCTTCCCCTGATATGGGTGGTTCAAAAAGAGCTTATGCTTATTCTAAGTTTTTAGAATCAGACGTAGTAATTTGTTATAAACAACGAAAAGTGGCTAACGTTATTGATACAATGGAATTGATAGGTGATGTTAAAGGAAGAAATGTTGTTATGGTTGATGATATGATCGATACCGGAGGAACATTAGCCAAGGCTGCAGATTTAATGATAGAAAAAGGCGCGTTGAGTGTTAGAGCAATTTGTACTCATGCCATACTATCGGGTGATGCTTATGATAAAATTGAAAACTCTAAGTTGCTCGAATTAATAGTTACCGATTCTATTCCGTTAAAGAAAGAGTCAAACAAAATAAAAGTGGTGAGTTGTGCGCCTCTTTTTGCAGAAGTAATGCACATGGTGCAACACAACAATTCCATCAGTGGTAAATTCCTGATGTAATTTTTTAAAAAGTATTTTATTATTTATTAACTATATATTTTTACAATGAAATCGATTACGATTAAAGGATCAGAAAGAGAAAGCGTAGGCAAAAAAGCTACTAAAGCCTTACGTGATGCTGGAATGGTTCCTTGCGTTATTTACGGAGGAAGTCAACCAGTACATTTTGCAGCAGATGAAAGAGCATTTAAAAGCTTGGTTTACACTCCAAATGCGCACACAGTTGTAGTAGATTTGGAAGGAAAATCAGCTAATGTAATTCTTCAAGACATTCAGTTTGACCCAGTTTCAGACAAAATTTTACACATTGATTTCTTTCAATTAAATGACAACAAAGAAATCATGATGGAAGTACCTGTTAAAATCGTTGGAACTTCTCCAGGGGTATTATTAGGTGGTGATTTACGTTTAAATCAAAGAAGATTAAAAGTGAAAGCTTTGCCAAAAAATCTTCCTGATTTTGTTGAAGCTAACATTTCTGAATTGCAAATGGGTAATAAATTATATATTACCAAATTAGAGACTAAAAACTTCAAATTGATGCACCCAGATAATACTGTGGTGGCGCAAGTGAAGATTTCACGTGCTGCTATGAAAGCCGCTCAAGAAGCAGCAAAAGCAGCAAAAGCTCCAGCAAAAGGAAAGAAAAAATAATTTTCAAAACCTTATACTTAAAAGCATCAGTTTACGCTGGTGCTTTTTTTATGAAATCAAATTAGATTACTTTTACAACATGAATTGGATTACTAAATTATTTTGTAAAAATAAAATTGTAGAAAATACAGAAATAATGAAAAAATTTCTCATTGTGGGTTTAGGAAATATTGGCGCCGAATATGTCAACACTAGACACAATATAGGTTTTAAAATTTTAGATTTTGTTGCTCAAAAAGAAAACCTAAGTTTTGACACCGTCAAACTAGGAGCATTAACAGAATATACCATCAAGGGAAGAAAGTTACTTCTTTTAAAACCTAACACTTATATGAACCTAAGTGGAAAAGCAGTTCAATATTGGATGGAAAAAGAAAATATTGCGAAAGAGAATGTTTTAATTATTACAGATGATTTGAATTTACCCTTTGGCACTATTAGAATTAAATCAAAAGGCAGTGATGGTGGACATAACGGTTTAAAAAACATTCAACTTATTCTAAACTCAACAGAATATCCAAGGTTTCGTTTTGGTATTAGTGATGAATTCAAAAAAGGGCAACAGGTGGATTATGTATTAGGAGAATGGAATGATGCCGAAAAAGAAAAACTAACAGAAAGATATCAACTTGCTAAAGAGATTGTTGAATCCTTTGCGCTAGCCGGATTACAAAACACCATGAATAACTACAATGGAAAATAAAAGAGCCTTTTCATAAATGAAAAGGCTCTTTTAATACTATGTAAAACTTAATTATTGGATAATTAATTTTTTAGTCACTAAACCTTTATCCGTTTTAATATTTACAAAATAGACTCCACTTGTAGGGTTGTCTAAATTAATGGTCTGAACTAAATCTGATGCTTGGCTATAATTGTTTTCATATATTGTTTTTCCAGTTACATCAAAAACTTCAATAGCATAACTATTAGTTAAATCCTTAAATTCAATTGTAAAACTACCTTTGTTAGGATTGGGATACAAACTGAACTGATTTTGCAAAAACTCCTCATTGGCTAGCGTATTTGAATATAATTGAGTTTTTATAGTATTATACCAACCTGTCATTTTTGTGACTTGTCCAGCTGTAAACATATACATGTAAGCATCGTCTACATAATCCATGTAGTTCATTGTCAAAGCAAAATCATTACACCCCATCACATCTCCGGCAACAGGAGAACCGTAATTTGCAGCACTTAAATCAGGAGTGTCACAAACTTTATCACCTGAAGTCGCACAGTTTGCGCCATCACAACCATCAAAAGTGTGATTTAGTTTAAAGAAATGACCCAACTCGTGAGTTAAGGTTCTTCCTTTATTATATGGTGAAGTAGGGACATATCCTGAACATGTTGAAGGAGTAGCAGGACTTAAAGTAGCTCCAAACGAATTATTATCAATTACTACTGTCATACCTTGAGAAGGTGAGCCTCCAGGTGGAGAATACCCCAATATGCCACCTGATATATTTCTAACTACAACATTACAATACCCTTTCCATGTCATGTCTGTATCGTCACCATTTAGAAAGTCTGTATTAAAAGTTACCGCTACATCCCCATTAACCAAACCGGTCCCAGCAGGATGATTTTGAGTAGCTAAAACAAATTGCACATTCATATTGCCAGTGTTCGTTGCAGGATAATAAGACTTATCAGTAATCCATTTCGAAATATCTGTATTCGTTGCATTATAATCTGCATTTAAAATGTCTATTTGTTTTTGAGCCAAAGCTCTCAAACAAGTTTTAAGTGCTGGTGTAAAACCACCAGTAGTAGTAGGAAGAGTAGGATAATGAACGGCTACAGGAATTCTAATAACCGCATTGGTATTCTTATTCAATCCAGACTCCATTTTTTGCAACTCAATTTCAAAATTATTTTGAAGTTCAAGATAAGCTTTCCTTTGAGAAGGATCATTCATGATTCGCTGCAATTGTTCTTTCACTCCACAAGTTCTATGCTGAGAAAAACCTGTTTGAAAAACAAGCAATACTAATAATAATTTTATTTTCATTTCGTTAATTATTTTAATAGTTCAAAATTAAACAAATGTTTTACAAAACATAATTTTTTGATAAAAAAAAGGAACCAAATAGTCTCTCCTTTAAACATTTTATATAGTCAAAACCCTATTCTATTGCAATTTTTTTAACAACTTTACTATTGCCATCAGTAATACTAACCAAATAAATTCCTGATTGAGGATTATTTAATTGAATGTTTTCAGTAAAAGTTACCTGATTTGAATAGGAGTTTTCGAAAATAATTCTACCTCTCATATCATATACATAAACTTTAATCTCTTCTGAGGCAACGGATGAATCCAACTTGATAGTAAACTCTCCCTTATTTGGGTTTGGATATAATTCAAAATTTTGTAAAGCTAAATCTTCAATACCGAGGCTGCTTGCTTGAATAGTAAAGTTTTTACTATTTACAGCAAGAAAAACATTGGCAGAAGCCATAACCATAAATCTACAAGTAGTTTTTGCTGCGGGAAGGTTTGGTAAAGTAACACTTGCGCTTCCATTATTTGGAACCCCAGTAGCTAAAGTAGTAAATGTAACACCATTATCTGTAGTTAATAAAATATTAACATTTGCCCCTCCAGTTAAAGCAGCAGTATTGGCAACGTTCCAAGTTACCGTTTGAACTGAACCAGAAGCATAAGAAATTCCTGTTGTTGATTGTGATGTTACTGCTAGAGGTCCTGCTGTAGCATCTACTATAATTGTTGTAGCTTTCGATATAGTTTGCCCCATCCCTGGATGGTTATCTCTAACAGTTACTACAAAATTCATTGTTTTAGCTACACTTGAACAAGATTCCCAGTTGGTGTCATTACCAGTAGTAATCACAAGATTTCCCGATAAAATTTTACTCATTTGAGGAAAATATCTTTCAGGTGAGGAGGAGGCAGGAAAAATTCTAAAGTTGGGTCCCGCCGTTTTTGCACCAAATACTCTACTGTTGTTTTGAGTTGTTGCAGAGGTTCCAAGATTGTTTTGCTCCCAAGAATAAGTTAATGCATCACCCGCATCATCATCATTACCTGTAGCGGTTAATTTAAAAGCTGTACTTTTTGGAATAGTAAAACTGGCTCCTGCTACTGTTACTGTTGGAGTAGCATTCACTCCTATCAAAGATGTAGTAACTGCACAGTTAGCATTAGAAGCTTTTAAATTTGATTGTATTTGATTTATACTTTTGTAACAATACATAGCATCCGAATTTTGTTGTACGTTAAAGGCTGCCGCTGTTCCATTATCAGCAACTCCCGCATAACCCATGATAGTGCTTCCGCTTCCTGGTTCTACTTGAACGCCCGACCCTTCAAAATTATAAGTAAAGGTATGGTTAGCTCCTAATTGATGTCCCATTTCATGCACCACATAATCAATGTCAAAGGTATCACCTTTAGGAACACCATCACTAGGGCATGTAAATGCTGCTCCTTTATAACTTGATGTTGCATTACCGCCTGTTAACAAAACATTGGTACAAACGCATCCTATACAACCCGCATTCCCTCCACCACCTGAAGCACCAAATAAATGGCCAATATCAAAAGCGGCATCACCTAAAGTAGCGTGTAAATTATTCATTAACTCATCATTCCAAGCCCCAGCCGATCCTGCAGTAGCAGCAGAATACGGATCTGAAGTTCGATTATAATAGATTACTAAATCATTTGAGTTAATAATATTGAGATGAACCGCTAAATCCTTTTCCATTACTCCATTTACGCGGGTCATAGTATTATTCATAGCAGCCATAACCAAAGCCACTTTAACGCTACTTGTAGCACCAAAATAATTGGAATATTCCGCTGTACAAGATAATGCCAGTCTAAATGTTTTATAATTTTTCTGATCTGACATCACAGTATTATTAAATTTACCTGAAAGATCATTAGTTAAGCTAACGTCATTTGTACTACAATTAAACGGCAATCTGCCACTAATTCTTTTACTAGAATTAAATAAAACGTAAACGGTAGACTCTTTATCATAGCCTTCTATGAATTCTGTTCCCGTATCGGCTCTAAAAACCATAGTTTGTATTCCTTGAGGGGAGATGCTAAAATTAATTGTAGCATATTTATCTGTCAAACCTTTTCCAACATAAGAACGAATATCTGGAAATCTTTGTTGCAAAGCTGGTTCAAAATTAGAGTTTTCCCATACTTGATAGGTTTCTAATTGTCCGTCCAAATTAGGAATGCTAACAACTACTCCTGGTAAATTGGAAAATTTATCTTTAGCATTGGTTAAGCTTTGTTTAAAGGCATTTAAATTCAAACTAAAATATAGTTCCCCTTCACAAACATTATTTGCTCTGCTTCTTTTTAATTCTGAAATTCTAGAGGCGTCAATTACTTGCCATACAGAAGAGGTTTGGGCAATTATTTGTCCAAAAGATAAGGTCAGTAAAATCAGTAGTAATAATTTTTTCATAGTCTATTAAATAAATAAAAGTGGGTAAAGATAATTATGTTTAAAGATTTTGCAAATTAATGATTAGAATTATTGCATATCGAACAATCATTTTAACATAAACCCTAATTGGTTTAAAATTAAATTGTATTAAAAAAGTTAGAATTTATAAGTAAACAAGTGCTTTTTACTTCTTTTCACAACAATTTAAATTTGATATATTTTATACTATTTTGATTCTGAAATTTTAACTTTTATCTTGTTAAAATTAAATTTAGTAAAAAGAAAAAAAGATCTAAAAACTAAAATAGTAAAAAACTATTGTTTTTCATTTCAAAAATCTATTTTTGCTTTTCACTTTTTTAATTTTTTATTGAAACTATTTCACTCCATACCATCTTATAGCTCAGACAAGCCTACTATAGTTACCATTGGCACTTTTGACGGTGTGCATCTTGGTCATAAAAAAATATTACAGCAAATTATCGAAAACGCAACAGTTCAAAATTGTGAAAGCTTAGTGCTTACTTTTTTTCCTCACCCTAGAATGGTACTTCATGAAGGAACAGAGATGAAACAACTAAACACATTGAACGAAAAGATAAGTTTACTAGAAAACTTAGGTATAGACAATTTAGTTATTCATCCCTTCAACAAAGAATTTTCAAGACTAACTGCAGAAGAATTTGTAAAAAATGTATTAGTAGCTGCTTTTAAACTAAATAAAATAGTAATTGGTTATGACCATCGTTTTGGTAGAAATAGGACCGCTAACCTACATGATTTGGTTGAGTTTGGGCAGCAATTTGGCTTTGAAGTCCAACAAATTTCAGCAGAAGAAATCAATGATGTTTCGATTAGCTCTACTAAAATTAGAAGCGCTCTTGAAGAAGGAAATATTACTTTGGCTAACGAATATTTGGGTTACCATTATTCTATGACAGGTATAGTCTCAAAAGGAAAACAACTTGGCCGAACGATTGGTTATCCTACCGCTAATATCAAAATCGACGAAGACTATAAACTCATCCCTCAAAACGGGGTATATATCACTGAAAGTAGCATAGACAAAAAGATTGTATATGGCATGATGAATATTGGTACTCGGCCAACTGTTGACGGAACTACACAAATTATAGAGGTACATTTTTTTGATTTTAATAAAGATATTTACGATACTGAAATCACTGTTTCGCTCTTAAAAAGAATTCGATCAGAGCAAAAATTTGACTCACTTGAGGCTTTGAAAAACCAATTGAACTTAGACAAAACATTGGCTCTTGACTTTGTTAAAAATTTATAACTTCAAGACTTTATTTAGTTCTTATTATGTTATTGCAGTAATAGTATCTACTATTTTTAATGCCTCCCTTTAATTCTAATTCAAAATTGTAACTTAATTACAAATTAACTACTTTTGGGGGAATATAAAATCGCACTTATGAGTAGTATTAAACACAATTGGACCAAAGAAGAAATTATTGCTATTTACAATAAACCTTTGATGGACTTGCTTTATGAAGCCGCTACAATCCACAGAGAACAACATGATCCAAACACGGTGCAAGTTTCCACTTTACTATCAATAAAAACTGGTGGATGTCCCGAAGATTGTGGTTATTGCCCTCAAGCTGCGCGTTATCATACCGATATAGAAGGAAATGATTTAATGACAGTTAACCAAGTAAAAGCTCAAGCTTTAAGAGCTAAATCTAATGGTTCTTCCAGAGTTTGTATGGGTGCTGCTTGGCGAAATGTAAAAGATGGAGAAGAATTTGATCAAGTGTTAGAAATGGTGCGAACTATCAATAAACTAGATATGGAAGTGTGTTGTACACTTGGGATGCTTACTGAAAACCAAGCCCAACGATTAGCCGAAGCAGGTTTATATGCCTATAACCATAACCTAGATACTTCTGAAGATTATTATAAAGAAGTGATTTCTACACGAGGATTTGAAGATAGATTACAAACTATAGAAAACGTTCGTAAAACCAATGTAACCGTTTGTAGCGGAGGAATTATTGGAATGGGCGAAAGCATAGAAGACAGGGCAGGAATGCTAGTGGCTCTTTCTACATTAAATCCACAACCAGAGTCGGTGCCAATCAATGCCTTGGTAGCAGTAGAAGGAACTCCTATGGAAGATGAAAAACCTATTGAGATTTGGGAAATGATTCGCATGGTCGCTACGACAAGAATTGTAATGCCTGAAACTCAAGTGCGCCTTTCGGCAGGAAGAACTGAAATGTCTCGCGAGGGACAAGCCATGTGTTTCTTTGCGGGTGCCAATTCTATTTTTGCTGGAGATAAATTATTGACTACTCCAAATCCAGATGTAAATGAAGACATGAAAATGTTTGAAACACTTGGATTAGTAGCTCAAAAACCATTTGTAAAAATAATGCAACCTAAAACTGTAGAAGCTGTAGATTCTGAATACCAATCTTTAGGTGAAAAACCAAAATGGACTAGACCAAGTCATACAATCGAAAGAAACTTAGAAGCATCAACTAAAGGGAAATAAGTAATCTAAGAGATTAAGGACATTAATGCGAAAGTAAGCCTGTAGAGGTTTATAGGTCTAACAAGACAATCAAATTATTACTATTTTGAGGATGAGGAGTTATCTTTAATCAAGTTCAACTTCTTTTGAATGAATATCTTGCAACTCCAATTTAGAAGTGGTATTAATTTAATGGTAAATATTTAAATTATTGATAGTTCTGTTTGAATAGCTCATTGGTTTCCCACCCTTTTTTTGAATTTATAGTTTACCTTTGACTTGTCAATTTCTTTTTTTGTCTAAAAAATGCGCGATAAAATAACGCTACAAGCCGCCATCGTCAAACTAGAATATTACTGTTCCTATCAGGAACGTTGCCATGATGAAGTAGTGCAAAAATTGTATGATTTAGGTATGAAAACTAATGAAATTGACATAGTAGTTGTTCATTTATTGCAAAATGATTTCTTAAACGAAGAACGCTTTTCCCGAAGTTTCGCCCGAGGCAAACATCGTATTAAAAAATGGGGCAAAATCAGAATAGTAAATGAGCTCAAACAACGTCACATTGCTGCACCCAATATCAAACTTGCCTTAACAGAAATCTCTGAGGAACAATACCAAGAAACTTTTCACACTCTTGCCGAAAAGCACTGGAAAATCCTCAAAGAAAGTGATGGGCAAAAAAAGAAAAAGAAATGGTGCGACTATCTTTTACGCAAAGGCTGGGAAAGTAATTTGGTTTATGAGAAGATGAAGGAACTGTCTTCGACAAGCCCAGACTGACATCGCAGTATTTAATTATAATCCTTAAAAAACAACCAACTTATTATAAATACTATCTGCGAAGTATATTTCATGCTTGAATAATTCGTAAGGCTCAATTCTTTAACTCATCGGGACGAATTTAACAACTCATAAGGATATACTAAATATATTACGGGACGAAACTAAGACACTAACTGCATTACCACCAAATCCCACGGCATTAATCAAAACCTTTCGAATGTTTTTACGTGGATTAGGTTCAGTAACATAAGGAACCCCAACAAAAGCATTGTGTTGAATCATCATCAAGGCCAACTCCAAACTCAACATTCCTGAAGCCCCAAAAGTATGTCCAATTTTCCATTTGTTGGTAGTGAGCATAGGAAGGTTTTCTCCGAACAATTGTTGGATAGCTTTATATTCGGAAGTGTCACCTTTCATCGTGCCTGGTGCGTGCATCACAATAGCATCAACTTCCTCCAAAGGGGTATCTAACAAAGCCATCGCCATAGATTTTTGAAAACAAACCGCATCTTCAGAGATAGAAATGTTGTGTTCCAGTTCGTCAGTAGCATAACCAAGCCCCGTAATATAACCTAATGCATTTTCTTTTTCTCCCAACTCCAAACAGGCCATAGCAGCACCTTCGCCAAGCACCATAGTGTTTTTTGTTTTAGTCAAATCAAATGCTTTGCAAGGATAGTCGCCCGTGTCTTTAGCATATATTTTTAAAGCACGCATTTGTGCCAAAGTAAAAGCAGTGAGTGGCGCTTCGCTCCCTCCTACTAAAAACTTAGCGGCCATACCTGATTGTAACCAAGCAGCGGCATTCAAAATAGCATGCAAAGCGGTAGAACAAGTTATGGAGTGTGATATTTCGGGACCTTTACTTTTTAAATCATGAGCCACCCAAGAGGAAATATTTCCCAAGGTTGTAGTAGGTGATGTTAAGGTCACTGTCTTACCTGTGCTTAAAAATTCTTCATGATATTTTTCAAACAATTGCGTAGCTCCGCGAGAAGAACCAATGTTGATACCAAAGTCATCCCCTTGATGCCAACCTGCCTTTTCAATGGCTTTTCTAGAAGTCAAAATAGCCATCAAAACAGTTTCATCTAGTGACTTGTATTTCAATTCTTCTTTGCGCAAAACATCTATTTCCTTTCGAATTGCTTGTGGGATAGTTGCTATAAGCTGATTTTTAGCTTCAAAATCTTTAGAAGTAATCAACGTTTTTGGAGAAAGATAATTAGCCCAAACCATTTCAGGCGTATTTCCTAAAGGCGATAAAGAGGCTACAGATGTTATGGCGATTTTGGTTTTCATTTTTTTATTTCACAGAGATTCGCAGAGTTTTAGGTTTGATTAAAATAATTTCTAAGTGTATCTCTGTGTAACCTTTGCAAAACTATACTATTTCTATAGCTTGTTCAACAATTGCATACACTTTTTCCAACTGTTCCTCCGAAATAATATAAGGCGGAAGTATATAAATAATATTTCCAACAGGACGCAAAACCACACCATTCTCAATAAAGAAATTGTAGAGTTTGTTACGCATAGTACCATAATAACTTTCCTGTGTTTCAGTTTTGATTTCTAAAGCGAATATAACACCGAGCACACGAGTTGTTTTTACTTTTGGATGAGATTTTATTTTCAGTTCAAATGCCAAATGCCTCTCATTCACTCGGGTGATATTATTTTGTATTGCCTCGGTTTGCAATAAATTTATACTTGCCAGAGCGGCGGCACAAGCTGTTGGATTTGCGGTGAAAGTATGACCATGAAAAAAGGCTTTATTAGTATCATTATCATAAAATCCGTCAAAAATTTCCTGAGTAAAAGTTGTTATCGCCATCGGAATTGTTCCGCCAGTCAACGCTTTAGACAAACACATCATATCCGGTTTATTGTTTAAATAATCACTAGCAAAAGTCTTTCCGGTTTTCCCAAAACCCGTCATCACTTCATCGGCAATGGTAAACACGTTATTTTGATTACAAATAGCAATCATTTTATCTAAAATTTCCGAAGAATACATTACCATTCCCGCAGCGCCTTGCACTAAAGGTTCAAATATAAATGCTGCATATTCATTGGTTTTAACCAAATCTTTCAAGGTTTGCAGACTTTGCTCTTCAGTACCTTTTGTTGGAGTAGGAATTCGGATTACTTCCAGCAACGAACCTTTGAATGCTTCGGTAAAAAAAGAAATGCCGCTCGAAGCCATTGCTCCAAAAGTATCGCCATGAAAAGCATCTTCAAACGCAATGATTTTAGTTTTTTTAATTCCTTTATTATAATTGTACTGCAACGCACATTTCAACGCAACTTCCACCGCTGTAGAACCGTTATCTGAATAAAAGAGTTTCTTTTGGTTATTGGGCAAGATAGTCATCAGTTTTTCGGCCAACAGAACGGCTTTATCGTGAGTAAATCCTCCAAACAAAACATGCTCTAAAGTCGTCAGTTGCTCATAAATTGCATCAGCAATAATTTTGTTAGAGTGACCATAGGGATTTACCCACCAAGAGGCAATCGCATCAATATACTCTTTACCGTTTTCATCCCAAAGCAAAGCGCCTTCCCCTTTCACAATTGCCGGAAAGTTAGCTGCAGTTTTGTGCTGTGTATAAGGATGCCAATTGTATAGTTTGTCTCTTTCGGATAGGTTCATGTTTTAGAGAAAAGAAGAAAGAAGCAAGAGAAAAGACTGATGCTAATTCTAAATTATTATGGCAAAGATACAGTAAGAAACTTTCTTTATTCTTATTTCTTGGCTCTTGCTTCTTATAAATTTAAAAGATTATCACGAAATTTATCCGCATAATAACGAATTACATTTTCGTCAAAATAGGGTTCATTATCAATTCTGCCTATGCATTTTGCACTCGTTTTCTTTAGGATAATTTCTTCTGTAGCTTTGTTTTCATCACCAGAAAAAATAATTCCGGCAACGTTAATTTTTCTGTTTTTAAGGGCTTCTATCGTGAGCAAAGTATGATTTATACTTCCCAAATAATGGCGCGAAACTAAAATTACTTTATAGTCATTTTGAATTAAATCAGCAATGCAATCTTTGTCATTAATTGGAACAAGAATTCCGCCTGCGCCTTCAATTACGAGATGATTGTCTGTTTTTGGTTCCTTAATCTGTTTTAAATCGATTGTAATTCCATCAATCACTGCAGCGTAATGAGGGCTTGCTGGCGTTTTCAACGCATATGCATTTGAGTGGAATTGGGATTTGGGATTTGAGATTCGGGATTTGACTTTATGAGTATCACTAAAATCTAAATCTCCTGCTTGTATGGGTTTCCAATAATCGGCTTCCAACGCTTCAACTACAATGGCTGAAGCAATAGTTTTTCCGACATCAGTTCCGATTCCTGTGATAAAAAATTTCATGTGTAGATTTTTACTTTTTTTATTCATCATCATCAACAGAGTACAAATTTATATCACTCAAAATTTCATTGGCTTTATCAAAATCCTCTGTCTTGACAAACATTCTTATACCACCAAGTGCATTACTATAAAACGGGTTAGAATCAATGGTTATCTGATCCCTCAAAAACACTTCAACACCTTCGCTTTCTAGTTTACCTTGGTAAATAACAGCTTCGCTTGAATATTGAAATCGGCGTAAAAATGTAAATTTTTCTTCTTCCATAGTTAGAAACCACTGTTGTCCTATTTTTTAAGTTTCACAGAGATTCACTGAGGTTTTTAGAGATTCACGGAGCTATTTCTCTGTGTATCTCCTTTTGCTCTGTGTGTCTCTGTGTAATTAAAACACAAATGTACTCAACAAGTGCAAGACTTCCGAGATTTCTTTTTCGGAATTATAACTGTGTAAACAAAAACGCAAACGCTCTTGCCCTTCAGGAACTGTTGGTGATAATATTGGACGAACATCAAACCCGTTTTGTTTGAGTTGAGTTGCAATATATTTCACCCTTTCATTCCCCGGAATGATAGCGCATTGAATCGCCGATTTGCTATAAACAAACATTGGCTTTAATCCCAAACGCATTTTTTCTTGATTAAAGAATATAATGTTGCTTTTTAGTTTTTCAATAGATTTCTTTTCTTCTGCCAGACATTTATAGGATTGCAAAATAGTAGCAACGCTGTGCGGAGAAAGCGCTGTTGTGTAAACAAGACTTCTTGCAAAATTGACTAAATAACTTTTTAGTTCTGCATTACCTAAAATAGCTGCTCCATGACAACCCAATCCTTTTCCGAAAGTCATGATCCGAGCAAAGACTTTGTCTTCCAGTCCTAAACTTTGAACAACACCTTCTCCTTGTTCGCCAAAAACTCCTAAAGCGTGTGCTTCATCAATGACTAAATATACGTTATGTTTTTCAGAAAGCTTGGCAAGTTGTTCCAGATTTGGAGAATCACCATCCATAGAGAAAACACTTTCGGTTACGATATAAATGGTTGTCGGTTGTCGGTTGTCGGTTATCGGTTGGAATTTTGTGATTAGCTTTTCTAAATCTTCTAAATCGTTATGTTGGAATTTAAAACTCTTGGCGTTACTCATTTGAATACCATCACGGATGGAAGCGTGGCATAATTCATCATAAAGAATAATATCGTTACGTTGTGGCACCGAACCAAAGAACCCAATATTAGCATCGTACCCCGAATTAAAAATTAAAGCTGTTTCACTTTGATGAAATTTGGCTATAAAATCTTCTGTTTGTTGGTATAACAAATGATTTCCTGAAAGCAATCGTGAACCAGTGGCTCCGTTTACTTTTATGTTTTGGTTTACTAAAAGTTGGTGAGTTTGTTCAAATATTGTTTCGCTTTTGGCAAAACCTATATAATCATTGGAAGCAAAATCGATTAAATTATTAGATTCAGGTAACTTTCGTAAGGCATTTTTAGCCTCACGTTGTTGCAGTTTTAGTTGGAGTGATTTTGGGAATTGCTTCATAGTTCAAAAATAAAAAAAGCCCAACAATAATGTTGAGCTTTTCAGTTTTATTTAGAATTGTTTTAGTCGGCTAATACAATTACTTTATTATCTTTCATTTCAATAGTTCCTGAATTGATTTCTAAAAGATAGTTTTGATCGTTTACTTTGGTAAACTTATCGACTACTTCTTTATCAAAATTAAAACTTGAAGCTACAATTTTTACAGTTCCTTGTTGTAAAATAGAAACTATCGGAGCGTGATTGTTCAGTATTTGAAAAGAGCCATTTACTCCAGGCAAAGAAACCGAAGTTACTTCTCCTTTGAATAATCTAGCTTCTGGTGATACTATTTCTAAAATCATTTTTTATAATTGATAATTGATAATTGATAATTGATAATTACTGGCATTGTCAATTGTTAATTATCCATTGTTAATTGAATTAGGCTTCGGCTAACATTTTTTGTCCTGCTTCGATTGCTTCTTCGATTGTTCCTTTAAGGTTGAAAGCTGCTTCTGGCAAGTGGTCTAATTCACCATCAATAATCATGTTGAATCCTTTGATGGTATCTTTAATGTCAACCAATACTCCAGGAATACCTGTAAATTGCTCCGCTACGTGGAAAGGTTGTGACAAGAAACGTTGCACTCGACGTGCTCTTGATACTGATAATTTGTCTTCTTCAGATAATTCTTCCATACCAAGAATCGCAATGATATCTTGAAGTTGTTTGTATTTTTGAAGTATCTCTTTTACTCTTTGTGCACAGTCATAGTGCTCATCTCCTAAAATTTGAGCCGTAAGAATTCTTGAAGTAGAATCTAGTGGATCCACTGCAGGATAAATTCCTAACTCCGCAATTTTACGTGATAATACTGTTGTTGCGTCTAGGTGAGCAAACGTTGTTGCAGGAGCTGGGTCAGTTAAGTCATCCGCAGGAACGTAAACCGCTTGTACCGATGTAATCGAACCTTTGTTTGTAGATGTAATTCTTTCTTGCATCGCTCCCATTTCTGTTGCTAATGTTGGTTGATAACCCACCGCAGATGGCATACGTCCTAAAAGAGCAGAAACCTCAGAACCTGCTTGTGTAAAACGGAAGATGTTATCAACGAAGAACAATACGTCTTTACCTTGGTCTGAACCTGCACCATCACGGAAATATTCTGCGATAGAAAGTCCTGATAAAGCTACACGTGCTCTTGCTCCTGGTGGCTCATTCATTTGACCGAAAACGAAAGTAGCTTTAGACTCTCTCATTCCTGGTTTATCCACTTTAGATAAATCCCATCCTCCATTTTCCATAGAGTGCATGAAATCTTCTCCATATTTTATAATGCCTGATTCCAACATCTCACGAAGTAAATCATTTCCTTCACGTGTTCTTTCACCAACTCCTGCGAATACAGAAAGTCCACCGTGACCTTTAGCGATATTGTTAATCAATTCCTGAATCAATACAGTTTTACCAACTCCGGCTCCACCGAACAATCCAATTTTACCACCTTTTGAGTAAGGCTCAATCAAATCGATTACTTTAATTCCTGTGAATAATACTTCTGTAGAGGTTGATAAGTCTTCAAATTTTGGTGCCTGACGGTGAATAGAAACTCCGTTTGCTCCATCTTTAGGCAAATCACCTAAACCATCAATGGCATCGCCAATAACGTTGAACAAACGTCCGTAAATATCAGCACCGATTGGCATTTGAATTGGAGCACCAGTAGCTTTCACTTCTGTTCCTCTACTCAAACCATCTGTTGAGTCCATGGAGATTGTGCGAACTGTATTTTCACCAATATGGGATTGCACTTCTAAAACTAATATAGAACCATTTTTGTTAATGATTTCTAATGAGTCATAAATTTTTGGTAACTCAACATCTTTGTTGTCAAATACTACGTCTACTACGGGACCGATGATTTGCGAAACTTTTCCTATTGCTTTTGACATTGTTTATGTATTTTTAAAATAGCTGATTTCATTTGAAAAAAACACTTCCTTTTTCAGAGCGCAAAGATAATTTTTAAAAATTGAATTATCAATAATTATTTTATAAAAAAGGAAGATTTTTTTAATCCTTTCTATTAACAAAAAACACTCCTTTAAAAAGGAGTGTTTTAATTGTAAATAAAAATATTTCTTAAAATACTGGAGGGAACATAATTCTATAATTTGAAAGACTTACACCTTTAAAATTTGATCCGAATTTTAAATTAATGGCTTCTAAAAATTTATTAGCAATTAATGCATAACCTCTTGGGGTTGGATGAACTCCATCTAGAGAAAAAGCTCCACCAGTTACATAAGTAGAATTAAGTGTAAAACCATTACCTGTTATTCCAGTTGTAGTTAAACTATTCATAATAGATTTAGCATCAACCAAAGCTATTTGAGCGCTGTTCGCAGCAGCAGCCCCCTCAATAGTTACATTGTAAGCATCTGTTGCTGCTTGAATTTCAGCAACTTCAGTTGGAATCAAAATATATCTATCAGGCAAGGGAAATGTAACTCCTAATTGTCCTAAAAGAGAAGGTGCTGGAGAAGTTACTCCGTCTACTGCTTGTGAAGGCAGTTTACCTATTCTTGAAGAAGCACTCAAGCAAATTAAATCTGTTGGAAGTGTTTGTCTCGTTTTTCCAAAGACTTGTCCTAACAAAGTTCCTTGAGCACTTGCTAGAGGTGCTGGAGTACCTTGTAGAATTAAACCTTGAGTAATAACCTGTCCTAAAGGCACTGATAAATCGGTTAAATTCTCATCAACCATTAGCATTGGATTATTCCCAGACGTTGCTAATAAATTAATTCTACTTCCTTGTCCTAAATAAGCTAAAGCATTATGCAAAGGCCCATACAAAAGTGTATTTAAATCATTTACTTGATTAACGCCATTTACTGTTAAATTATCCTGAGTTAATTGATTATATTGAATTACATGAAAATAAGGTAAAGTTGTTACATAAGGTAAGTTAGCTATTACTCCTTTTTTATCACCGGCTGTTAATTGAGATATAATTGTATTATATACTGCGTTAAAAGTTGCGGTCGGAGTTAAAGGATTTACAGTTGCATCACCGCCAGCTGTTGCATAACCCAATTCGTCATTCCCTCCTATCCATAATGAAAAGAAGGTAGGAGATTGAGCTAAAGCATCAGCTAAAACTGTTGTGCTTGAATTTGATGCAAAACGAACAAAGTAAGGATTTGCAGTAGGAGGATTAGAAATTACTCCCATTGGGTCTCCATAACCAGGAGCAAGTAAATGAAAACTTTTCGCGCCTGGAATTCCCATATTATTAAAAGCAGTCCCTAAAGAAGCTAAAGTTGTAGAAGATGCTTGACTGTAAGGAGGTAAAGCAACTGAAGATGGTGAAGGAGAGAGTCCTGGGCCTGCTGGAGGCGCTAAATACAATCTCGGAGTATAAATTGTACTTCCAAAAAAACCACCAACGTTATCTGCCATTAGAGGAGTTGTAAAAGCACCACCGCCAACTAGAGCAAATTGTTGTGCTAAAATGTTAGGATATGCTCCTTTTTGTCCTTCTATAAATAGGGCGTTATCACTAAAACCTGCTGCAAATGAATCTCCAAGTGCAACATATTTAGAAAAATCGGCAGACCCAGCTGTTAAAGGTAAACCATCGGATGAATCTGGATTAATAACTGCTTCATCATCATTGTTACATGCTACAAAGGTTAACGAAACCAATAATAGCCATTTGAAATTTTTTATCATAATCTTTTTATTTATTTATAATTGGTTTTTATGGTGTAATCGTTAAAGAAACAAAATATTGTTGTCCAATAAGCCCTGCTCCTATTACTTGTCCGTATTCTTTTCCTCCAATATTTGTTGCGCCAACTTTTAGGATTGATTTCAATGACTTAATATTATAATTAGCCTGCACATCTATAACAGTCGCTTCGGCAATCATACCATCGGCAAAAGTAGACTCCCATAAATATTCTGAATTCCATCTTCCACTAACAGAAAGTCCTAAGTTTCCAAATAATTTATCATTACTTAAAGTTGCTTTCGCTCTATGTTTCGGAGTATTGAAACTTGCTTCAAAATCTAGGTCTTTTCCTTGGTCAAATTCAAACGCTGAATAATTATAGTTACCACTAAATTCAAAGTTTTTGTAGATTTTTTTAGTTAATCCTGCGCCAAAACCATAGGATTTTACCTCTCTTTCGGTATTAGTGTATAATTGATACTCTCTAGAGTCTCTGTTTGCAAGAGCTGCAGCCGAATTGTTGGTTGAAATATCTGGACTGTTTACAGCCGTTCCATAATAAGGAGTGATAACATTTAAATTACCAATGAAATCATTATAAATATTATAGTATCCATTAATGTCTAATGAGAATCCTTTAACATTAGCTCTGTATCCTAAATCGAATGCTTTTACTTGTTCTGGTTTCACTAAATCTACATTAGCTTTTACTAGCAAAGCCGCAGCATTTGCTAAGCCTGATGGCGGACCGTTTCTATATGCCGCATCAAACAATAAATAAGAATCTTTTGTAAAAGAATTGTAATAAGCATCTTCGCCATTTAAAGTTTTTGTGTTAGTTCCTAAAACCCCGATTCCGAATGGCGAAATCAATCCACTACCGTTAATATCATTACCTCTAATTTCTGTAAATCTAGTTAAGTTATCAGGTGCAGAACCAATTAGCACTCTGTTACCAATATCAAATCCAATGTATTGATCTTGTGTGGTTGGGTTTCTGAAACCTGTTTGGAATGAACCTCTAAGGTTATGATTTTTCTCTTTATCTAAAGCGAAAACAAATGACAGTCTCGGTGAAAAATTACCTTCAAAATTTTGTGCTTTGTCATATCTAACAGATCCAGTTAATTTTAACCTATCATCCAAAAACTTTTTCTGAACCTGAGAATAAATACCATATTCATTATAATTTATAATGCTATTAGCATCTGTATAAATTCTTCCATGTGAATTCAATTGATAATTTCTGTAAGATCCTCCCATCTGCATTTCTATTTTTGCAAGTTCAAATAAATCCTTGAAATTGTAATTGGCATCAGAATGATAAATTCTTGAATTATCTACTAATTTAGATCCTGATAATACGTTTGGATCTGCTATAACTTTATTGAATGCGTCTTTGAATTCTTGAGTTCCTGGAATTAATCTTCCATTATCGGCTGTACTTCTTGCATAAGCATGTGCCTCAGCAGGAGTTGTACCTACACCTGGAACAAACCCTAAAGTTGCAGCCCCAAATGCTCCTCCATAGTCAGCAAACCATTGCGAATCTGACTTCCATATTCTATTAATGTTGATTGCGGTGAATGTCATGTCATATGATTTTCCTCCATCTTCATTTATTGTATATCCTCTTAGGAAGAAATTTTTTCCTTTAAGTTCCAATTTATGTTGCTGCATAAAAAACCCATTTAGGTTATATCTACTTGCTCCTTGATAAATGGAATTTCCAAATCCAAATTTAGACTGCCATATGATTTCAAAATCATTTGCCCATGGCTTAAAGTGAAGTGAAAAGTCAATTTTTGCATTTTTTACTTTACTTTCTGTTAAATCGGTTTCGTTATATCCTGTTCTAGAGATGTCTATATTTGGTAAAAGATTATACCCAGAAGATCCAAAAGCACTTCTGCTTTTAAGGTTAACAGCAACCTCATCTCCGTAGATGTTTATACCGTTGTAACTTGGGTCATTTCTATTTACTCCTGAAACTTCATCTCCATTTGCACCAATACCATTATAATTAGTAGCATACCAGTCAGTACCCCTCATAAAAGTGAAGTTCGCTTTGGCGGCAAAATGTTTGTCAAATACATGAGCAACTCTAATTCCATAATCATAAAAATTATTTGTCCCGCCTGCTTTTTGATTTGTTTGTCCAAATTTGGCATAGGCAGTAACCCCCTGATGATTCCATGGGTCTTGGCTATTCATGAATAAAATTCCGTTAAAAGCATTTGCACCATATAGAGCTGAAGAAGCTCCTGGAAGCAATTCTACATTTTGAACATCAATTTCTGAAACCCCGATAAGATTTCCTAAAACAAAGTTTAAAAGAGGAGAAGCGTTATCCATTCCGTCAACTAATTGAAGAAATCTAGTATTTGCTACTGTGGCAAACCCTCTTGTATTGATGGATTTGAAAGACAAACTACTCGTGTTCATTTGAACTTCTTTTAGATTTTCCAATCCGTCATAAAAGGAAGGCGCTGCCGCTTTTTTGACATCTTTTATAGTAAATCTTTCGATGGTAACTGGGGATTCCCTAATTCTTTCTGGAGCTCTTGAAGCCGAAACTACAATCTCGTCTAGTTTAGTTTCTTCATTTGTTAAAGCAACACTAACTTTTTGATTGTTTGATGAAACACTAATTCTCTTTGTTTCATAGCCTACACTTGAAACTTCAAGATTAAAAGGTGGCTTTTTTGCAGTTGATAAGGTAAAATTCCCATCGCCGTCAGTCACTGTTCCGGCAGAATCGCCAACTACTTTTACATTGGCTCCAAAAACAGGTTCGTTTTTACTGTCTTTTACCGAACCAGAAATAGAAGTTTGTGCATTAGTAATGCCGCAAAAAAACAATGAAATGATAAATAAATAAATTCTCATTTGGTTTTAAATTTTTTGGTTATAAGAAGCCAAAGTAATTTATTTTTTTATAATATCAAAAAAGGAAACGTAAATTTATTAATAATCGAATTTTATAGCCTACTATTGATAAATCAATATTTTTATGTTTTTATCAACAATTAACTGAAATCGCTATTAAAAAAACTATTAGTATATATAGAAAATCATTTTCTTTAAATTAATCATAAAGAATTAACCATAAAAAAAGCGAGACAAAATCTCGCTTTTAAATAATATATTTAGTGAATATTTATTCTACAGTTACTGATTTTGCCAAATTTCTTGGTTGATCAACATTACAACCCCGCATTACTGCAATATGATAGGACAGCAATTGCAACGGAATTGTAGTAATAAGTGGTGATAAAGCGTCAGAAGTTTCAGGAATTTCTATGACATGGTCAGCCAGTTCTTTTACTTGCGTATCACCTTTAGTAACTATAGCAATAATTTTACCGCTTCTTGATTTGATTTCTTGAATATTACTTACTACCTTATCATAGTGCCCTTGCTTTGGGGCAATTACAACAACTGGCATTTGCTCATCAATTAATGCAATTGGCCCATGTTTCATCTCGGCAGCTGGATAACCTTCCGCATGTATATAGGATATCTCTTTTAGTTTTAATGCTCCTTCTAAAGCCACAGGGAAATTATAACCTCTTCCTAGGTAAAGACAATTTGGAGCGTCTTTAAACATAGCAGCGATTTCTTTTGCTTTATCATTACATTCTAATGCCTCTAAAACCTTTTCTGGAATAACTTCTAACTCCTGTAAATATCTATGAAAATCAGAATTTGACAAGGTTCCTTTTGCTTTTGCCAAACGCAAAGCTATCATTGTCAATACGGTTATTTGAGTAGTAAAAGCTTTAGTAGAGGCTACGCCTATTTCTGGTCCGGCGTGTGTATAAGCTCCTGCATGCGTTTCTCTTGAAATGGAAGAACCAACCACATTACAAACACCAAATACAAAAGCTCCTTTTTCCTTAGCTAATTTAATGGCTGCTAAAGTATCCGCAGTTTCTCCTGATTGCGAAATAGCAATTACAACATCTGAATTATTAATAATTGGGTTTCTGTATCTAAATTCAGAAGCATATTCTACTTCAACAGGAATACGAGTAAATTCTTCAATAATGTATTCGGCTACTAGCCCAGCATGCCATGAAGTTCCACAGGCAACTATTAAAATTCTTTGAGCATGAAGAAATTTTTCAAGATTATCTTCAATTCCAGCCATTTGTATAATACCTTCATTAGCATGGAGTCTTCCTCTGTAAGTATCTTTAATTACATTGGGCTGCTCATAAATTTCTTTTAACATGAAATGGTCATAACCACCTTTTTCAATTTGTTCCAAGTTCATTTGGAGTTCTTGAATATAAGGATCAACCAAAGTATCGTCTTTAATTTTTCTGATTTTTAATGGCTTATGTAATCTAATGATTGCCATTTCTTCGTCTTCCAAATAAATAGCATTAGAAGTATATTCAATAAAAGGAGAGGCATCCGATGCTACAAAAAATTCTTCTTTGCCAACACCAATTGCAAGTGGGCTTCCAAGTCTTGCTACTATAATTTCATCTGGGTTTTCTTTATCAAAAACACAAATTGCATAAGCGCCAACTACTTGGTTAAGGGCAATTTGAACTGCTTTTCCTAACTTTCCTTTTTCTTTCTTTTTAACGTCTTCTATAAGATTAATTAATACTTCAGTATCAGTATCAGAAGTAAAAGTGTATCCTCTTTTTGACAATTCTTTCTTTAATGGTTCATAATTTTCAATGATTCCATTATGGATAATAACTAAATTCCCTGAATTAGAAACATGAGGATGTGAATTAACGTCATTTGGCACTCCATGTGTTGCCCAACGAGTATGCCCCATTCCTATAGTAGCTTTTGAAGTGGCAATCGATTTTGATTTTTCTTCTAAGTCTGAAACTTTGCCTTTTGTTTTTGAAATTTTAAGTTCTGAGTTTTCACACAACATTATACCAGCACTATCATAACCTCTGTACTCTAATCTTTTCAAACCTTTTATTACAATCGGATATGCTTCTCTGTAACCAATATAACCAACAATTCCACACATAATTCTATATATTAATCAGGTTTTGTATAATAAATTTCGAGTTTTAATCTTTTATCATCTGGCACAACTGGACTAGATCCATATAAAATAGTTCCTAATGGACTGGCCAGAGACATGGTTGGCGCTGATGTTGAATAACTGTTTGGTGTTTTCAATTTAGATAGTCCAATATTATTAATACTTTCTGTTACAGACAATCCTAACCTAACATTAGTAGAGTCATTTTTGATTAAATTTCTAACATGATTGGTTATTCTAATCTTATATTTTAGCCCTCTTCCATTATCAACATCTTCTTTTTGAATTATTCCACCAAAAATAGATTTGTTTAATTTTGGATTAGCACTATTACTTGTAAAATCATAAATATAGTCAGCCAAAACTTTTTTATTAGTTAAATCATAAAGAAAAATGCGATTTGGCTCTATGGTTCTAGAGTCTGACATGGCATTTTTGTCAACATAAAAAATGAGATTAGCTTCATTGATTAACCAACCATTTGCCTTGATAGCTTCAACTTCATCTGCAGTTCCGTTATTATCTACATCAGGGCCAAAAATATCTATAACTGCCATTGATCCCTGTCCGCCTTTTAGGTATATTTTAGAGGATTCATCAGTAGTGTTGTTGGTGGCTGTTAAATAATCTGTGTTTTCGTTTGAATTATCCAATAAACTAACTGTATTTCCAGTTAAGTTTAAAGTAAAAGTTTTATTTTCCCTTGAGTAGGTAACTGCGCCTTCAGCATTTGTTGATTTTTTATCTTCATTATAATAAAGTGTTATTTTTCCTCCTCTAAAATTAATGTTTGCCATATTTCCAGGGTTTCCGTTTTCAACTTTAAAATATAAACCTCTAAAATAATTTTTAAACACACTATTGTTAGAAAGTTGACCACTTGGTGCAGTTAGTATTAAATTAGAAAAAACAGTTTTATTCAAATGCAATCTCATTGATGGTGGTGTTCTTGTAACTACATCTTCTCCACCAGCAGTTTCGTTTGGTGCTGTTGTTTTGTGTTCTCTTTTATCAAAATAGAATTGTGCATTTTCATGACCATCACTATTTCTTGTGTCAGATGTAGGTAAATCATTCAATAAAACTGGAATTTTATTGTTATTAATTTCAGCATCTTTATCCGTATAAAAAAGTTGTGTTTCCCCTAGAGATTGATCAGGATCTAAATCTCTTAAAAAATAATTGGATTGATAAATACTTAGCTTAAATTTTGACTCATCAACACCATAAATTGAATCTAATTCATACGTTTTAAGTCCTTCGTTATCAGTATTTTTTAGTGTCTTAAAATAAGGAATATCTAAAACAACACTATCTAAAACAGTTGGATTTACATCATACTCTTCGGGGTCAGTGTTATTAAACGTTGGACTTGTAGTAGTCATTTCAACTTGAGTAACAAAATTCGCTTGAGTAGTTCCAAAAGCTGGATTATAATAAAATCCTAGTGGGTTTATTGGCAAATTAT